>CALMFQ010000439.1 GCA_937863215.1 uncultured Pseudomonadota bacterium | reverse complement strand
CTTGCTAACCGTCGCTGCGACTGCGTCGCTGCAGAGAGGCCGAACTATACGCACCACTCCAAACCCTGTCAACACCTGAGATGAAAGTTTTTCCGATCGGGATATAAAAGCCTCATCGGCTGCACCGGAAACCGTCGAGAGCAAATGATGCATTCTCGCAACAGTTTGCTCGGGCGCAAGCATCGCCGAGACATGGAAAGCTTGACGCCCAAACCCTTGGTATCTACATCTAAATAGGCTTGAATCAACACAGCTCGCGAATCGGTTCGGATAGAGACGGCTCCGGGGCCATGGCAAGCATGGTAGATAGAAGGATCGAGTCTATGACAGAAATTCGCTGGCAACCGTACCGACTTACACCAACGTCACGCCAACAATAACAGCCGGTGCCCGGATTTCTGGCCCAAGGTGCGATACAAAAGCGGAAACATCTACAAATCGGTACTAAAACACCAAGAGTCTGATCGCTCAGACTTGGCATTCTGGTCGCATGTGAAGCAATAACAGAGCCGTGCCGGCTGAACAGACGTCGGCACATCCGTTGGCTTTGTACCAAACGCAGTCTGAGCAATCACGCTGCAATACTCTCTAAGAACGGAGGACAGGGTATGAAAATCAAAAAACTAACGGTAGCAGTGAGCGCCGCTTTGGTGGTGGCTTACCTGCCGGCCCACGGGGAGGACGAAGGGCTGGGAGGTGCGCCCGAAGTCAAACTCCGGGGGTTCGGCACCATTGGCGTAGTACGCAGCACCAATTCCAACGCGGATGTGATGGACAACCTGTCGCAGCCACGCGGCGCAGGTTACAGCCATAAATGGGATTTCGGCGTTGATTCGAAACTGGCGGTGCAGGCGGACGCAAAATTCAACAATATGCTGAGCGCCAGCTGGCAAGTTATGTCGCAGCGTCAATCGGATGACACGTACCGGCCGCACACGGAGATGGGATTTGCCAAGCTGCAAGCCACGCCGGATGTAAGCATACGCTTGGGTCGCATCCCGGCGCCGCTATTCATGGTTTCCGAATACCGTAAAGTTGGCTACGTCAACCCTTGGGTACGCCAACCAAATGAAGTTTACTTCCAGGTCCCTTACAACAGCATGGGCGGTGGAGACATTAGCTATCAGTTCAACAAAGGCGACTTCACCGGTAACGTCCAGGTGGCAACAGGCAGCATGACTCCCGTCGGAATCCCATCCGAAGGGTATGTCAACACACTGAAAGGCTACCAAGGCGCTAGCTTTAACTTCATTGGCGAATATGGCCCGGTGACCTTTCGGGCCGGCTACTCTCGCACAAAAAACCAATATGATGGCGAGAAGCTCAACTCTCTATACGGCGGCTTAGCCCGTTTGGCATCCAACGGCAATGGCCCTGGTGGCATGGCAGATATGGTCTATGCCAATGCCTACGCCAGTACCTACGGCAGTATATTCACCCCGCCAGATCCGAGCCTTGCTTCAATCGACCCGGCAAAATATACAAAACTACTGCAGCTTCAAGGTGGCCTGCAGCAAGTACAGTCCCAGCTCCCCAATATGGAATTTGCGTCTGTAGTCGAGTACGTACGTACCGGCTCATTCGATGACCAAAACCTCAAGACCTTGCAGGCCGGTCTCAATGGAGCAATTCAGTCGGCCGCGTCGGCCGCCTTAGTATCAAAAAAAGCATATGCAAATGCAGTCCAGTCTGGAGCGACAACATTACAAGATGCAAATCTCAAAGGCAAAGCCGACGAACTATATGATCAATATGCATCAAACAAATCTCGCGGCGAATTCACCGGGATAGGCATTATCATCGACCCAGGAACCTGGCTCCTACAGAGCGAGTATACGATTCGCAAAGTTGATTCGTTCCTTGCAGACACCACAGGCTGGTATCTAACGGGAGGCTATCGCTTTGGCAAGGTAATGCCATTCGTCAGCTTCTCCCGCCTCAGAGTAGACAGCAGAATCGGCGCGGATGATCTGGTCGATACAAATGGACTTGCCGCGCTAACCACAGCAGCCCAGCAATGCATTACCGACCCAACCAATCAGGCACTCATCGGGCCGGGGCGACTAACGGCCAATGACTTGGCCAAGCTATGCAAAGCACCATTAGCAGTTGTCAACTCGATTAGCACCGGAGTAAACAAAACCGTTGAGGGAACATCATACGGACAGAAAAACGTCTCCCTTGGCGTGCGCTGGGATTTCCTCAAGAATGCTGCACTTAAATTCCAGTGGGATCGCATAGATACATCGGACTACCCGCGAGGCACGATGCAGAATTATGTGCACACGAACTCGAAGGGAGAGACGGTTCTTCAAGCGCTTGGCACTGATGTGGTCGACCCGGCTACTGGAGAGAAGCTTACCACTTCGTTTGATAAAGCGAAGCCGGTTAACGTCTTCAGTCTCGCTGTTGACTTTGTATTCTAAGGGGGGGATGACACATGAAAACAATCATCAATCGTCGCATCCTCGGAGCAGCCTTGTTCACCACCTTGCTGGCACCTTCTGCCTGGGCTGACATTGCCGTGGTAGTAAGCGCCAAGAGCCCGGTCGGCAACCTGACACAAGAACAGGTTTCGCAGATATTTCTTGGCAAGACTTCGGCATTTCCAGGCGGCCAGCCAGCCCTGCCGATCGATCAGGCTGAAGGACAGGCGTCCCGAGACGAGTTTTACAGCAAGGTAACCGGCAAATCGGCCGCGCAGTTGAAAGCCTACTGGTCAAAACTGATCTTTACCGGTAAAGGCCAGCCGCCAAAAGAGGTGGCCAATACCGCCGAGGTGAAGAAACTGGTGGCCAACAATCCGAATACCATTGCCTACATCGAAAAAGGCGCTGTAGATTCAAGCGTCAAGGTAGTGTTCTCGGAATAATTTCCGGCGCAATACACTGGAACAAAAAGGCGACTCAGGTCGCCTTTTTTATTGTTCCACGACAATTGAAAACAATGCCACCACCCCCATCTGCTCCCTGTTGCGCCGGCAGTACTGGCTGCACTGCTGCAAAAACCAGCGCTTTTGCAGGCCGGACTACGGCCTTGTTTTTGGGGCGGTGGGCACTGGCCGGCCCCCTTCACATACATCGCCACGAGCGAGTACAACAATAGTCTGGAGCCATGATGATGACTACCGCAAATAAAGAAACCCTGGGCTTTCAGGCCGAGGTCAAGCAACTGCTGCAGTTGATGATTCACTCCTTGTACAGCAACAAGGAAATCTTCCTGCGCGAACTGGTTTCAAACGCTTCCGATGCCTGCGACAAGCTGCGCTTTGAAGCAATTGCCGATCCGGCATTGAACGAGAACGACAGCGAACTGAAAATCGGCGTCTATTTCGATGCGACGGCACGCACCGTTACCATCACCGACAATGGCATCGGCATGAGCCGGCAGGAAGTGATCGACAATATCGGCACCATCGCCAAATCCGGCACCAAGGCATTCTTCGACAATCTGACCGGCGATGCGAAAAAGGATGCCAATCTGATCGGCCAGTTCGGCGTCGGCTTCTATTCGTCGTTCATCATCGCCGACAAGGTTACGTTGATTACCCGTCGCGCCGGGCTGACCGCGGAGCATGGCGTGAAATGGGAATCGGGCGGCGAAGGCGACTTCAGCATCGAAAATGTCGACAAGGCCGGCCGCGGCACTGAAATCACTCTGCATTTGCGCGACGGCGAGGACGAATTCCTCAACGACTGGCGCCTGCGCTCAATCATCCGCAAATATTCCGACCACATCACTCTGCCGATCATGATGCACAAAGCACCGGGCTACGATGCGGAAGGCAAGCCGCAGCCGGCGACTGACGAGCAGGAAGCCGTGAATCAGGCATCGGCACTATGGGCACGCGCCAAATCCGAGATCACGCCAGAGCAATATCAGGAATTCTATAAACACGTCGCGCATGACTTCGCCGAGCCGCTGGCTTGGTCGCATGCCAAAGTCGAAGGCCGGCAGGAATACACCGAACTGTTGTACATTCCGGGCCGCAAGCCGTTCGACCTGTGGGATCGCGAGCGCCAGCACGGCATCAAACTATATGTACGGCGCGTATTCATCATGGAAGACGCCGAACGTCTGCTACCGCAATACCTGCGCTTCGTGCGCGGGGTGATCGATTCCAACGATCTACCGCTGAACGTCAGCCGCGAAATCCTGCAGCACTCCAGGGATGTCGATACCATTCGTGCCGGTTGCACCAAGAAAGTATTGGGCCTGCTGGATGATATGGCAGAAAACGATGCCGACAAGTTCAAGACGTTCTGGCAGGAATTCGGCACGGTATTCAAAGAAGGGATTGGCGAAGATCACGCCAATAAGGAACGGGTTGCCAAGCTATGCCGTTTTGCCTCGACGCAGCAGGATAGCGACGAGCAAAACGTCTCGCTGGATGCCTATATCGGTCGAATGAAAGAGGGGCAGGACAAGATTTATTATGTGACCGCCGACAGCCTGTCGGGCGCGCGCAACAGTCCGCACCTTGAGGTATATCGCAAGAAAGGCGTGGAAGTGTTGCTGCTGGCCGAACGCGTCGACGAGTGGGCGGTATCGAACCTGCAGGAGTACGCCGGCAAGCAACTGCAGTCGGTAGCCAAGGGCTCGCTGGATCTGGGTCTGCTGGAAGACGAGAATGAAAAGGCGCAACTGCAAAGCGATGCCGATGCATTCAAGGAACTGACTGAAAAAATCGCAGCAGTACTCGGCGAAAAAGTGAAGGAAGTTCGGGTAACGCACCGCCTGACCGATTCCGCAGCCTGCCTGGTAGCCGACGAACATGCAATGAGCGGCCATCTGGAGCGCCTGCTGAAACAGGCCGGCCAGCAGGTAGGCGGCAGCAAGCCGATTCTGGAAATCAACCCGCAGCACCTGTTCGTGCGCAAGCTGCAAGCCAATAGCGGCGGCGAACGTTTCGGCGACTGGTCGCAGATTCTATTCGATCAGGCACTGCTGGCCGAAGGCGGGCAGCTGGAAGATCCCGCCGGCTTCGTCAAACGCCTGAATGGATTGATTCTGTCGCTCGACCAGTAACCCGCGATTACATCGGCAACAAAAAACCGGGTACCCCCCGGTTTTTTATTGCGCAGCCACTATGGCAGTAACGAATTGAAATCCAGCGTACTAGTCAACAACGCCACCACAAACAACACGCCAAGCAGTAGCTCCCGCACCCTGCCCGGCTTTTCCTGGCCAGCTACCGGCGACTGGCCGGCAAGCATCTGATTTCCCCTCATGATTCATCTCCGTAATGCCATTTTGTTCTTGTTCATATCCAGCCCCACCGGGACAAAATATTCCAACGTCACCTTTTGCGTCAACAATATTATGACATGCGCAATTATGGCCGATTATTACAGCCCGAGCAGATGCATGCCGACACACCGACACGGCAAGCACCTTATCCGGCCGGATCAATAAAAAACGCCCCTGCCCGGCATTGATACGACATTGATACCGACAGACATAGTTTTTGATGCCCGCAAACAGATAAAAATCACTCTCATTCAAGAATGACGCAGCCAACCCCTGTGCAATGCGCCCGGCCGTTCTATAGTTAAAACGGTTGGCATAGCGGATAGCCGCGTATTTGGGGGTTGCAACATTGGTGCAAGATTTGACCGGGGATACAGCATTCAGCGCAGCAGAGCGCTCCCGCCTGGAAACACTGGAGGCGATGGCGCGCCAATACGAGGTGATGCAGCAAACCCTGAATGCCGGGGTTCTGGTTCACGGGCCGGACGGCTCGGTCCGTTCCGCCAATCACATTGCCATTCAGGCGCTGGGGGTGGCCGGCATAGGCCCACGCGGCCTGCTCGATCCACGCTGGCAAATGCGCGATGAGAACGGCCGGCCAATGGAGCCGACGGAATTCCCCTACCATCGAGTATTGCGCAGCGGGCAGCCGATCAACGGGCTGGTGGTGCAGATCTACCGCAGCGATATCGATTCGACCAGCTGGTACAGCGCCAACGCGGCACCGGTCAAGGATGCGCAGGGGATTATTCAGGAAGTCGTGGTCACCTTTGTCGATATCAGCGCCACACGCCAGGCGCTGGAAGCGCTCAAGGTCAGCGAGCACCGTTTCCGCAGCATTTTCGACGAAGTCGGTAATATCGCCGTACAGGGCTACGACCCGCAATGCCGCATTCTGTACTGGAACAACAGCAGCGAACGCCTGTACGGCTACAGCAAGGCAGAAGCCATTGGCCGGCGTATCGACGAGCTGCTGCTGCGCCCGGAAGACCGCGAGTATTTTGCCGATGGCGTGGAACACATGCTGGCCAGCAACCTGGCGCCACCGGCCAGCGAATACACTGCGCTGCGCAAGAATGGCTCGACAGTGCAGATCTATTCCACCCAGGTAGTGATCAGTCTGCCGGATGGCAGCCGAGAAATGTATTGCATCGACCTCGATCTGTCGGACACCAAGGAGCTGGAACGGGAACTGGCGCGTTATTACAGCCGCTTCCGCGCGATTTCGGAAACATCGTCACTGGGCGTATTCGCCACCGACCTGGACGGCCAGATCAATTATGCCAACGTCAATTTCCAGAAGCTCACTGCCCGCGCCGCATCGGAATTGCTCGGCAAATCCTGGCTGACGCTGGTCGAGCCGGAGGATTTCCGTTTTGCCGAAGCCAGCTGGCTGCAGGCGTTGCAGACCGGCAGCAATCTCACGCTGGAACTGCGTATCCAGCTGGCCGGCTCGACTTGCTGGCTACGCCTGAACGGCGCCCCGCTGGCCGAATCGGGCGAACTGACCGGCTATGTGATCACCGCCGAGGACATCTCGCAGCGTAAGGCAATGGAAAACGCCATCCGCGAAAGCGAGGAAAAATTCTCACGGGTTTACCAGACGCTTCCGGACGGCCTGGTGATCACCAATCTGTCCACCGGCGAGATTCTCGACGTCAATCGCCAGTGGGAACAGGTCACCGGCTATTCGCCGGCCGAGAGTATCGGTCGGACCACATTCGAACTCGATATCTGGTCATCCCCCGCAGACCGCGCCCAGGTAGTGGCCGACATTCGTGCCGGCGGCGAGGTGCGCATGCGTGAATTCCAGGCGCGACGCAAGGATGGCGAGCTGGTGTGGTGCGAATTTTCTGCAGTGCCGATCGAACTCGGCGGCGACAAGCTGATGATCTCGGTGCTGCGCGACATTACCGACCGCTGGACCATAGCTACCGCACTGCGCGACAGCGAAGAAAAATTCTCCAAGGCATTCCAGCTGATGCCCGACCTGGTTGTATTTACCGACTACGAAACCGGCCGCTATCTGGACATGAACGACCAGCTTGAGCCGCTGCTCGGCTACACACGCGAAGAGGCGCTCAACCGCACTTCGGAAGAACTGGACATCTGGGCCGGCACCGAACATCGCGACGAAATCATCGACACGCTGGTCGAATTCGAGGAAGTCCGCCTGATCGAAGTACAGCTGCGGCGCAAGGACGGGCGGCAGATATGGTGCGAATATTCGGCAATTCCGTGCGAGCTGGGCGGGCGGCGCATGCTGATGTCGATCGTGCGCGACATTACCGACCGCAAGACGATTGCCGAGGCACTGCGCGACAGCGAACAGAAATTTGCCACCATCTACCAGATGCTGCCGGACGCGCTCGGCATTACCGATCTGGCCGATGGCAAACTGATCGACGTAAATCAGGCATGGCAACGTATTACCGGTTTTTCCCCGGAAGAATGCCGTGGCCGTACCACCAAGGCTCTCGGCCTGTATACGCACGCGGAAGACCGGCGCAGCATCGTTGCCTGCCTGCGCACCGGCAAGCCGTTGCACCAGCGCGAGATACTGATCCGGCGCAAGGATGGCTCAACCTCGTGGGGCGAGATTTCCGGCGTGGTCAGCGAGCTGAGCAAACGCAAGGTGTTGATCTGGGTATTACGCGATATCAACGACCGCTGGGCCATTTCGATGGAGCTGCGCCAGAGTGAGGAAAAACTTTCCAAGGCCTTCCACCTGCTGCCGGATACGCTGATGTTTTCCGAACTGGCCAGCGGCAATATTGTCGATCTCAACGACCGCTGGGAAGAAATTACCGGCATGCCGCGCCAGCGCGCAATCGGCCGCAGCCTGGCGGAGCTGGGAATGATCCTGCATCCTGAAGAGTGGCAAGCGGTTGCCGAGCGGCTCGATCAAGGGCTGGAAATCCGCAATCAGATCCTGCGCCTGCGCTGCGCCAACGGCCGCATTGTCGAGGTCGATTATTCCGGTGTGCCGATCGAGGTGCAAGGGCAGAAAGTGGCCATGGCGATCCTGCGCGATGTCACCGAAAAACAGCAGATCGAGCGCGAGCTGCGCGATCTGAACGTCAATCTGGAAGTACGGGTACAGACCCGTACCGGCGAGCTGGAATCCACCAATCGCGAGTTGCAGCAAACCCTGCAGACACTGCAGCTGGCGCAGAACGAACTGGTACGTGCCGAGCGGCTGGCCTCGCTGGGCTCGCTGGTGGCCGGCGTGGCACACGAGCTGAACACGCCGATCGGCAATAGCGTGACCGTGGCCAGCACGCTGCAGGAAAAAACCCGCGAATTCAGTCAGGAATTTACCGGCGGCACACTGAAAAAATCCGGCCTGACCAGCTATATCGAAACCGCCGGCACCGCGTCCGATCTGCTGATGCGCAATCTGCACCAGGCGCGCGAGCTGATTGCCAGCTTCAAGCAGGTGGCAGTGGATCAGACCAGCGAAAAGCGGCGCAAATTCGACCTGAAGGAAGTTATCGAAGAAGTGGTGGCAACACTGCATCCGATGCTGAAAAAAACCCCGCACGAGGTTATGCTGAAACTGCAACCCGAAATCGAACTGGACAGCTTTCCCGGCCCGCTCGGCCAGGTAGTCACCAATCTGGTCAACAACGCCGTGCTGCACGCGTTCGATGGCATGGAGCATGGCATCATCACCATTGAGGCCTACGCTGCCGGCAGCGAGCTGGTGGAAATCCAGATCCAGGACAACGGCAGCGGCATCCCGCAGCATCATCTGCCGAAGATTTTCGACCCGTTCTTCACCACCCGGCTGGGTCAAGGCGGTAGCGGCCTCGGGCTGCACATTGTCTACAGCATCGTCACCCGTGTACTGGGTGGCAAGATCAACGTCCGCAGCCGGCCGTCGGCAGGCACCCTGTTCACCCTGCAGTTGCCACTGATCGCGCCGCTTACCGCGAAACCGGAGATTACCGCATGACCATCGCCAATCAGCACGACGATGACTCGCTGCAATTCGCCGAAGAAGAGTTTTCCGCCGCCGACAAGCAGGGCTATGGCAAGGACTGGCCAGTGCTGATCGTGGACGACGACCCGGATGTGCATTCCGCCACCACCTTTGCGCTGCGTGACATCACGGTAGCCGGGCGCGGCATCGAATTCCTGCACGCCTATTCCGGCGCGGAAGCGCGCCAGGTGCTGGAGCAGCGGCGCGACATCGCGCTGATCTTCCTCGATGTGGTAATGGAAAACGAGGATTCCGGCCTGTCCATGGTACGGGTGATCCGCGAACAGCTCGGGCTGGCCGAAGTCCGCATCGTGCTGCGCACCGGTCAGCCGGGCTATGCACCCGAGCTGCAGGCGATCCGCGACTACGACATCAACGATTACAAGACCAAGTCCGAGCTGACACTGACCCGCCTGGTTACCACGCTGACCACGGCGATCCGCTCCTACGACCAGCTGGCGACGATTTCCGCCAGTCGGCGCGGACTGCGGCAGATTGTCGCTTCCGCCAACGATCTGTTTGCGCGGCGCGGGCTGGAAAATTTTGCCGAAGGTGTGCTGACGCAGATATCCGCACTGATCGGCCTGCCACCGGAAGGGCTGATCGCAGCCAAGGCGGAAATGCGTCAGGACGGTACGCATACGATCGACGAACCGATCATTGTCAGCGCTGCCGGCCGGTTCCGCAGCTGGATGAACCACCCGTTGCGCGAAATCAGCGATCACCGGATCGCCGATGCGCTGCGCCAGAGCCTGGAAAATCGCACCAATGTAGTCGATTCCGGCTCGACCACGCTGTTCTTCGAAACCAGCTCGCAACGCGAAATCGCCGTCTACCTGAACACCGGCGCCCCCTTGCCGGCAATTGACCAGCAGATGCTGGAAGTGTTCAGCGCCAACATCGCCATCGGTTTCGAAAACGTCGATCTGTTCCAGCGTCTCAACGCCTACGCATTCAGCGACCTGCTGTGCAATCTGCCGAACCGCACCCGCCTGCTGCAACTGATCGAAGAACGGCAGGAACAGGGGCTGGCCGGCTGGGGCATTGCGCTGGTGGATATCGATCACTTCTCGGAAATCAATGACGCGCTGGGCTATGAAAACGGCGACCGGCTGTTGCGCGCCGTGGCCGAGCGGCTGCAGGGCGGATTGAGCCGCCAATGTGTGCTGGCGCGCATTGCCGCCGATACGTTTGCGATTTTCGGCCCAAGTGAACAGATCGATCCGCAACAGTTGCTGCACCTGTTCGATTCGCCATTCGGCGTCAACGAGTATTTCCTGCGTGTGCGCGGCACCATCGGCTTGGTACGTCTCGATGATCAGGATGGCCCGGCACAGGCGGCAATGCAGCGTGCGCACATCGCGCTGAACCGCGCCAAGAACGATTCGCGCGGCCGTTACTGTTATTACACGCACGAAATGGAAGATCAAACCAAGGCACGGCTGACGCTGCTGCACGATCTGCGCGCCGCGATCGAGGCACAGGGGCTGGAGCTGCACTACCAGCCGCAAATCGATCTGCAGAGCGGCAAGGTCGTCGGCGCCGAAGCACTGCTGCGCTGGCAGACTCCGGATGGCAACGTCCCGCCGGACCGTTTCATTCCGCTGGCGGAATACTCCGGCCTGATCATCGACCTGGGGGAATGGGTGCTGCGCTCCGCCTGCGTCGAAGCCCGCCGCTGGCACCAGAATGGCTTCCCGCAGATGCGCATTGCGATCAACGTGTCGATGGTGCAATTCCGCAGCCCCAGCTTCGTCAGCATGGTACAGCACGTGCTGTGCGATATCGGCATCGAACCGGCAATGGTGGAACTGGAAATCACCGAGTCGGTAGCAATGGAAGGTGCGCTGGCAATGGAGAGTATTCTCGGTCAGCTGAAGGCGCTGGGCGTATCACTGGCGATCGACGATTTCGGCACCGGTTTTTCGTCGCTGTCATACCTGCAGAAACTGAACGTGGACCGGCTGAAAATCGACCGGGCATTCGTCAATCACATCGACACCGCCAGCTCGCGCACCAGCATCGCCGAAATGATTGTGCGGCTGGGGCAAAACCTGAACATGACGGTGATTGCCGAAGGCGTGGAAACCGAAACCCAGGCCGGCATCCTGCAACGGCTCGGCTGCCAGGAGGCGCAGGGGTTCCTCTACAGCAAGGCAATGCCGGCATGCGAATTCTACCGCTGGCTGCAAGCGCATCCCTGATACGACGGCCCGAGGCGGTAAGCCGCAGGCGCGGCGGGAAGATTACTTGCGCCGCAACCAGAACAGGAACTTGCCGCCTTCCTCTGCCGACTGCAGCAACGAATTGCCGGTCTGGCGCGCAAAGGCATCGAAATCCTTGGGCGTGGCCGGATCGGTTGCCGTCACTTTCAGCACCTGCCCCGACTGCAGCTCGGCCAACGCCTTTTTGGTACGCAGGATTGGCAGCGGGCAGTTCAGGCCGGACAGATCGATTTCCTTGTCGAATTGCATGACATTCATCCTTTTTTCGAGGCAGCAAATCTATTGCATGCCAGAGTAAAACGCAAATGTGCATCATCGCCGTCAGCTATCGCCAGCACCCGGATTATCCGCTGCTGCTCGTCGCCAATCGCGACGAATTCTTGCAGCGCCCGACCGCCGCTGCCGACTGGTGGGCCGATTGCCCCGA
>CALMFQ010000438.1 GCA_937863215.1 uncultured Pseudomonadota bacterium | reverse complement strand
TGTTGAGCAACTCTTCCTGACCATGGCGCAAGCGATTGCTTCTGCACAACGCGAGGCCAAGAGCAAGGACACTATCCTCGATCCGAATGTGGCGGCTGCCATGAAGGGCTTGTTTGAACGACTGAGGCCTTTGGCTATTGGCTCAGTCAGTGCTGCCTTCCCGGTTGTCCTTCAGCAGGAATTCGACCGCAGCATCCAAAAGCAGCTCAAACGCAAACACTGATCACGCCTTGATGGCCTCGCCAGTGGCGAAAAACGCGCCCCCAGCCACATGATGCAGGCAGCGCTGCTCTGCTTGCTGAATATGCCAGCGACCTTCACTGAACACCGCAGGATCGGCCCAGGCTGCCACCACTTCTGCCAGGAAGAGGTCATAGCGATCGGCCATCGTCGGTTCAGGCAAGACACGGCACTCCAACCAGGCAACGCACCCTTCCACCAGTGGCGCAGACACCAGGCTGGCAGGCGAGGCTGTCAAACCGCATTCGCCAAACTTGTCTGCCAACTCGCGTCCACTCTGATCGCCTGCAGCCATGACCTGCGCGATCAGCGCAACGGGCGGCACCGACAACACGAATTCACCTGAAGCTTCAATCAAGGCCCTTGTGTAAGCCTGCTTGTCGAGCACGACAGCTACCTTTGGCGGATTGAAATCCAAAGGCATGTTCCAGGCCGCAGCCATCACATTGCGTCGACCCTCGTGGGCGGCGCTGACCAGGACGGTAGGGCCATGATTGAGCAGCCGGTATGCCTTGGTCAACTCAACCGAAACACGGGCGCCCTGTGGCGGCTTATCCGTCATGGTGGTCACGTGACATCACTCCGGCAATTCGTCTGGCTAAGCCCAAAAACACGAAAGGGTCAGTAGTTTCCTACTGACCCTCGTGAACTTCTTTGGTCGGGGCGGCGGGATTCGAACTCGCGACCCCTTGCACCCCATGCAAGTGCGCTACCAGGCTGCGCTACGCCCCGACGAGAGGAGCGCATTATACCAATATTTCCTGGCTACGCTAGCCCTTTTAAGCGGAAATTTTGCAGAAATCCCGCCTTATGTGCGCAAAATGGCGAGAATGCTTTGCAATTCTGCACGCAACGATTGGTTTGTGGGCACGGCTACCGGCATAACAGGCTCCGCAATAGCGACACCGGCCACCACATGATCGCCATTGTGCGGCTCTTCGGATTCCAGCCGGTGACGTGCGCCGGTAATGGTAAAGCCCTCTTCATACAGCAAGGAGCGAATCTTGCGGATCAGCAGCACTTCGTGGTGCTGGTAGTAGCGGCGGTTGCCGCGCCGCTTGACCGGCTTGAGCTGGGTAAATTCCTGCTCCCAGTAGCGCAGTACATGCGGCTTGACGCCACAAAGCTCACCGACTTCACCGATGGTGAAGTAGCGCTTTGCGGGAATCGGCGGCAGTTCAGCTATCTGAACGTTTGTCTGCATAGTGCTTCTCGACCATGCCTTTCAGTTTTTGACTGGCGTGGAAAGTTACCACGCGCCGGGCGCAAATGGGAATCTCCTCGCCGGTTTTCGGGTTACGGCCGGGGCGCTGCGGTTTGTCGCGTAACTGGAAATTACCAAATCCGGACAGCTTTACCGTATCGCCGGCTTCGAGCGAGGTACGAATTTCTTCAAAGAAGGATTCCACCATGTCTTTTGCTTCGCGTTTGTTCAGCCCCACTTTTTCGAACAGCAGATCTGCCAGTTCGGCTTTCGTCAAAGTCATTACAACTCCCTAGATTCTTAATTTTGCACCATGACGTTGATCCAGCACCGTCACCAGATGCGATACAGCGGCCTCGACTTCATCATCGGTCAGGGTCTTTTGTATATCCTGTAGCACGATCCTGAATGCGAGGCTCTTCTTGTCATTGTCTATGCCTTTGCCACGGTAAAGATCAAACACATCTATCCTGCTGATTATACTTGCCTTTTCAGAGTTGAGCGAGTCCAGCAGCGTTTGTACCGCGATCGATTCGTCAACCAGCACGGCAATATCGCGTCGCACCGGCTGAAAACGCGACAGGCTCGCCGCCTGCGGCAGCCGGGTAGCGCTGATTGCTGCCAGATCCAATTCGAAGACGACTGGTGCCGCCGGTAGATCATATTGCTGCACCCAGCGCGGATGCAGCTCGCCGACCAGGCCGACAATCCGGCCACCCAGCTCTACCGATGCGGCGCGGCCCGGGTGCAGCGCCGGGTGCTCAAATCGGGCAAAGCGCGCCGGAGCGGCACCAAGCAAGGCCTCAACGTCAGCCTTGACGTCAAAGAAATCGACACGGCGCGGCGCTACGCCCCATTGCTCCGGATTCGCAGGCCCGAATGCCAAGCCGGCAATCTTCTCCGGCTGGTCGAAACCCTGTCCCGCCTTGCTGAATACGCGTCCTGTTTCAAACAGGCGCACGCGCTCGTGCCTGCGGTTGAGATTGTGCTGCAGATTGGCCAGCAATCCGCCAATCAGCGATGAGCGCATTACCGACATCTGGCTGGCAATCGGGTTCTGCAGCCGCACCGGGTCGGTATTGCCAAGCAGACCGGTCTCCCAAGCCGTATCGACAAACGCGTAGTTGATTACCTGCTGGTAATCGCGTGCCACCAGCAATTGCATCAATCCCGCCAGAGGTTTGTGCTGTCCGCCGATTGGCAGCATCTGGCCGCGAGCCTGTGGTGCACGCACCGGCACGTTGTCGTAGCCAAACAAACGGGCGATCTCTTCGATCAAATCGACTTCAATGGCGATGTCAAAACGGTACGACGGCGGCGTCACTGTAATCGTGTCGCCATTCGGCACGCAATGCATGCCGAGGCTCTGCAGCATCGCCAACACGCGGGCAGCCTCGAATTTCACGCCGATGACACGCTCCAGACGGCTGACACGCAGATCGACGGGCGTTCTCTGCGGCAAGCTGGCAAGCGCCTCGCTCACCGGGCCGGGCAGACCGCCGCAGATCTCGATGACCAGCTCCGTTGCGCGCTCCAGCGCGTCGCGTGTGGCGGCATAATCGACACCGCGCTCGAAACGGTAGGATGAATCCGAACCGAAGCCTAGGCGACGCGATTTGCCGGCAATCGCTTCCGGCGCAAAATAAGCGCTTTCCAGGAATACATCGCGCGTGGTTTCCGATACTGCACTGGCGGCACCGCCCATGATCCCGGCCAGCGCCAACGGGCCGTTGTCGTCGGCGATTACCAACATGTCGCCGGTCAACTCGACCGTTTTATCGTTGAGCAATGTCAGACATTCCTGCGGCGCGGCAAAACGGGCACGCACGGTGCCGGACAATTTGGCCAGATCGAATGCATGCAGCGGCTGGCCCTGCTCCAGCAATACGTAGTTGGTGATATCCACCAGAGCCGAAATACTGCGGATACCGCTGCGTTCCAGCCGGCGTACCATCCATTCCGGCGTCGGCGCGGCGTAATTGACATTACGCACTACGCGGCCGCAATAGCGCGGACAAGCGTCCGCCGCGTCAATGGCGACATTGAGTTTGTCGTCGACGACGGGCGCGAGCGCAGCAATGCTTACCGGACGGTATTCGGCACCGGTCAGTGCCGCGACTTCGCGCGCCAGCCCCTTGAGTGACAGACAGTCGGCGCGATTCGGCGTCAGTTTCAGCGTCAGTAACTGATCGTCGAGCTGCAGATAATCACGCAACGCACTGCCTACCGGCGCATCGGCCGGCAACACCAGCAGCCCGTTGGACTCTTCGGCCAGCCCCAGTTCTTTGGCCGAACACAGCATGCCGGACGATTCGACGCCGCGCACCTTGGCCTGGCGAATCCTGAAGTCCCCGGGCAATTCGGCCCCTACCCGGGCGCACGGCACTTTCAGGCCCGGCGCGACATTCGGTGCGCCGCAGACGATCTGCAGCGGCTCTGCAGCGCCGACATTGACCTGGCACACATTGAGGCGATCGGCATTTTCATGGCGCGTCACCGACAGCACTTCGGCAACCACCACGGCACTGAACGCCGGTGCTGCCGATTCCATTTCTTCAACTTCCAGCCCGGCCATGGTCAGCAAATGCGCCAGTTGCTCGCTGTCGAGCGACGGGTTGACCAGGCTACGCAGCCATTGTTCGGAAAACTTCATGTTCTGATCCTGTTTCGCGGCATCGGGGTTAACGGAATTGGCCGAGGAAAGCCAGATCGTTTTCGAAGAACTGACGCAGATCGTTGACGCCGTAATAAAGCATGGCAAAACGATCCAGTCCGATGCCAAAGGCAAAGCCGGTGTATTGTTCGCTGTCGATGCCGACGTTGTTCAATACGTTCGGGTGCACCATGCCGCAACCGCCGACTTCCAGCCAGCCACGCGCACCCAATACGTCGATTTCAGCCGACGGCTCGGTAAACGGGAAAAACGATGGGCGGAAACGCACCTGCAGGTCGTCGCGCTCGAAGAATTGGCGCAGGAAATCGACTATCACCGCTTTCAGATCGGCAAAGCTCACTCCTTCATCGACCCATAGCCCTTCCATCTGGTGGAACATCGGCGAATGCGTAGCGTCGGAATCGACCCGATAGACACGCCCCGGCGCAATGATCTTGATCGGCGCGGCATGGTTGAGCATGTAGCGGATCTGGATCGGCGAGGTGTGAGTGCGCAATACATCGCCATTTTCCACATAAAACGTATCCTGCATCGCACGTGCAGGGTGATCCTTGGGGATATTCAGCGCTTCGAAATTATGGAAGTCGGTTTCGATTTCCGGACCATCTGCCACGGCAAAGCCCAGCGAGCGAAACAAACCCTCAATGCGCTGCTGCGTCAGCGTTACCGGGTGCAGCCCACCCGTGGCAATGCCGCGCCCCGGCAACGTCACATCCAATGCCTCTGCGGCCAGCTGCCTCGCCAGCAAAGCGGAAGCCAGCTGCTCACGCTTGGCATTCAATGCTGCCTCAAACTGTTGCTTGGCCTGATTGATAATCGCACCGACGGTACGCTTTTCCTCCGGCGGCAACTTGCCCAGCAGTTTCAGTTGCTCGGTCAGTTCGCCGCTCTTGCCAAGATATTTGGCTTTGATTTGCTCCAGCTCAACCTGGTCCGCCACGGCTTGCAACGCCGCAAGGCCGCGTTCGAGAATGGCATTTACATCTTGCATGGTATGGCCCGACATCTGGGTGATAGCCCCTGCCCGCACCGCATGCATACGCATGCACACCGGCAGAATTGGCTTTTTTGAACTTGATTCCGGTCTCGCCGGACAAAAAAAAGGAGGCTTGCGGCCTCCCTTTTTCCATTACTACAGCTTAAGCAGCGAGGCCGGCTTTAGCTTGCTCAACGATTTGAGCAAAGGCTGGCTTATCAAACACTGCCAGATCGGCCAGAACCTTACGATCGATTTCGATCGCGGCTCGTTTCAGGCCGTTCATGAACACGCTGTAAGTCAGACCACATTCACGTGCCGCAGCATTGATACGAACGATCCACAGCGAGCGGAACTGACGCTTGCGCTGACGACGGTCACGATAGGCATATTGACCAGCCTTCATCACCGCCTGTTTGGCGATACGATAGACGTTCTTGCGACGGCCGCGGTAACCCTTGGCGAGTGCGAGGACTTTCTTGTGGCGCGCGCGCGCCGTTACACCGCGTTTAACTCGTGGCATGTTTTACTCCTTTAAGCGTAAGGCAACATTGCGCGAACAGAAGCTTCGTTCGTGCTGTGAACCATGGTAGTACCACGAAGTTGACGTTTGTTCTTCGTAGTCTTCTTGGTCAGAATGTGGCGCTTGAACGCCATGCTACGCTTAAAGCCGCCACTGCCCAGCGCTTTCAAACGCTTTGCTGCGCCGCTTTTGGTCTTCATCTTCGGCATAATGCTCTCCTTATCAACGGTACGAGGTGGCCGGAAACCCGACTCTTGAAACCCCGCTACCCCACTTTCCAGCTACCGCCAAGGCGTCAGCTTGAAATCACTTTTTCTTTGGCGCGATCACCATCACCATCTGGCGACCTTCCATTTTCGGGAACTGCTCTACCGCGCCCACTTCAGCCAGATCGGCTTCCACACGCTTCAGCAGTGCAACGCCAAACTCCTGATGCGCCAGCTCGCGGCCACGGAAACGCAGCGTAATCTTGGCCTTATCGCCATCCTGCAAAAAGCGCAACAAGTTGCGCAGCTTGACCTGATAATCGCCTTCGTCAGTTCCGGGGCGGAATTTTATTTCCTTTACCTGGATCTGCTTTTGCTTAAGCTTGGCTTCGTGACGTTTCTTGCTTTCGTGATACTTGAACTTGCCGTAATCCATGATCCGGCACACCGGCGGCACCGCCTGCGGCGCAATCTCGACCAGATCGACCTCGGCAGCCTCGGCCATTTCCAGTGCCTTGTTCAGCGACACAATCCCAAGCTGTTCACCATCCTGTCCTACCAATCGAACCTCCGGCACTGTGATTTCGCCGTTGATCCGTGGTTCGCGCTCCTGAGCTATAGCAGTTTCTCCAAGTAAAAAAATTAAAAACCGTGCGCACCTCAGCCTGGCAGCTCGGATTTCAGGCGCTCAATCAGCGCCGCAACCGTAATCTGCCCAAGGTCTTCACCTTGACGGGTCCGCACGGCAACCATTCCCGCAGCCTTCTCCTTATCGCCGACAATCAGCTGATAAGGCAGACGCTGCATACTATGTTCGCGGATTTTATAGGTAATTTTCTCGTTTCTCAAGTCCACCGCAACACGGAAGCCAGCGCGGCGCAGCTGATTTGCAACATCGACGACATAATCGGTCTGACTATCGGTGATATTCATCACCACCAACTGGGTTGGCGCCAGCCACAACGGCAGAAAACCGGCGTGATGTTCGATCAGGATACCGATGAAACGCTCCAGCGAACCGAGGATTGCACGGTGCAACATTACTGGCACGTGGCGGGCATTGTCTTCGGCGGCGAATTCCGCGCCGAGACGCTGCGGCAACACGAAATCGAGCTGCAAGGTACCACACTGCCAGACTCGGCCAATCGAGTCCTTCAGCGAAAATTCGATTTTCGGCCCGTAGAAAGCCCCCTCGCCCGGCTGCAACTCATATTCCAGCCCTTTGGACTGCAACGATGCCGCCAGAGCCGCCTCAGCCTTGTCCCAAACCTCGTCAGTACCGGCGCGTTTCTCCGGACGGGTCGACAACTTGACCAGCACTTCGTCAAAGCCAAAATGACGGTACACCATCTGCAGCAAATCGATGAACTGCGATGCTTCATCCTGTACCTGGGCTTCGGTACAGAAAATATGCGCGTCGTCCTGGGTAAAGCCGCGTACGCGCATGATACCGTGCAGTGAACCGGAAGGTTCGTTGCGATGACAGGAACCGAACTCGGACAAGCGCAACGGCAGATCGCGATAACTTTTCAGACCCTGATTGAAAATCTGCACATGGCCCGGGCAATTCATTGGTTTGACCGCGAAGTCGCGCTTTTCCGACTCAGTGGTAAACATATTGTCGCGGTAGTTCTCCCAGTGGCCGGATTTTTCCCACAACACGCGATCCATTACTGTCGGGGTACGTACTTCCTGATAACCGCTGTCATTCAGAATGCGCCGCATGAACTGTTCAACCTGCTGCCAGATGGTCCAGCCCTTCGGGTGCCAGAACACCATGCCAGGAGCCTCATCCTGCATGTGGAACAGATCCAGCTGCTTGCCGATTTTGCGATGATCGCGCTTTTCCGCCTCTTCCAGCTGATGCAGGTAAGCGTCCAGATCTTCTTTTTTGGCCCAGGCGGTGCCATACACGCGCTGCAACATTTCGTTGCGCGAATCGCCGCGCCAGTAGGCGCCGGCAACCTTCATCAACTTGAACACCTTGAGCTTGCCGGTAGACGGAACGTGCGGGCCACGACACAGATCGATGAAATCGCCTTCACGATACAGCGAAACAGTCTCGCCTTCCGGAATTGCAGCGATCAGTTCGGCCTTGTATTTTTCGCCGATACCCTCAAAGAACTTCACCGCATCGGTGCGATCCCATTCCTCGCGCGTAACCGGCACATCCTTCCTGGCCAGCTCGGACATGCGTTTTTCGATTGCCGCCAAGTCTTCCGGAGTAAACGGACGCTTGTAGGCAAAGTCGTAATAAAAGCCGTTATCGATCACAGGGCCGATAGTGACTTGCGCCTCCGGAAACAGCTCCTTCACGGCATAAGCGAGCAAATGCGCTGTCGAATGGCGAATGACTTCAAGGCCCTCTGCGTCGCGATCGGTAATGATTGCCAGTGCCGCGTCGGCAGCGATCACATGCGAGGTATCGACCAGCTTGCCGTCAACCCTGCCGGCCAACGCCGCGCGGGCCAACCCGCTACCGATACTGGCGGCTACCTGAGCAACCGAGACCGGTTCTTCGAATACTCGTTCCGAACCATCAGGCAAGCGAATTACCGGCACGACTCTTCCTTTCAAATTCCGACGCTGGAAATAATAAAAGTCAGAAAACCGGGTTTTCTGACTTTATGAATTCTGGTAGGCGAAATTGGATTCGAACCAACGACCCCCACCATGTCAAGGTGGTGCTCTAACCAACTGAGCTATTCGCCTGAAGAGGGACTAATTATAGTCGAGAACTATTGTGATTGCAAACATCATAAGCCGGGTTTACGCCACAAATATCGATACACAAACCCGGGAAAAGCAAACACCAGATACATGCACACAACACTGGCGAAAAACTGCCAGTGCTGCGGTTGCAGCGGCGCGCTACGGGTTTCCAGCAGCCACGCAAACGCACCGGTCAGCAGCAGACACAAAAACCACTCCAGCAGACGCACTGCGAAATCCGCCGTACCGCCGGCAGCACGCACCAGTGTCGGCCGCAGCACGAACGGCAGATTTGCCAGAATCAGCGCTGCCGCCAGCAGCATTGCCTTATGCAGGATCACGCCAGATGCAGACTATGGCGAATCGCTTCAACGCAGACATTCATCAACGACTGCGGCAGGATGCCCAGCGCCAGAATGGCAATGCCATTGAGCGACAGCAGGGCACGCGACTCGGAAGCGCCGGGCAAGGCAATATTCGCCACCGGCTCATCAAAGTACATCAGCTTGATCACGCGCAGATAATAGAAAGCACCAATCAGCGAGAACAGTACGCTAACCACCGCCAGCCAGATCTGGCCGATATCCACTACCGCCTGAATCACCGACAGTTTCGCCAGGAAGCCGACTGTCCCCGGAATACCCGCCATCGACGCCATCAGCAACAGCATGACGAATGCCTTCCACGGACTGCGCTGATTCAGGCCCCTGAATGTATCGAAATCGTCTGCTTCGCCCTGCTCGCCAGCCAGCAGCATGATGATGCCGAAAGTGCCGGCAGTCATGATCACATAAGCGATGATGTAGAACATCGAGGAGGCAAAACCGTTGGCGTTGGCACCGATGATGCCGAGCAGCATGAAACCCATGTGCGAAATGGCCGAGTAAGCGAGCATGCGCTTGATATTGGTCTGCGCGATCGCGGTCAGGTTGCCCAGACCCATCGACAGTACCGCCAGGATGATCAGCATCTGCTGCCAATCAGCCGACAGCCCTGCCAGGCCCACGGCCAGCATGCGAATGACGAAGGCAAATGCAGCAAGCTTCGGCGCCGAACCGATGAACAAGGTAACCGCAGTCGGCGAGCCTTCATATACGTCCGGTACCCACATATGGAATGGCACCGCACCCAGTTTGAATGCCAGACCGGCAACCACGAATACCACACCAATCGAATTCAGCACCGGATTGGCGCCACCACTGGCAATTTTCTGCGCTACAACGCCGATATTCAGGCTGCCGGTTGCACCGTACAGCATCGACATGCCGAACAACAGCATGCCCGATGCCAGTGCACCGAGAACGAAATATTTCAGCGCTGCCTCGGTCGATTTTGTCGAATCGCGCTGCAGGGCTACCATCGCGTAAATTGACAGCGACATCAGTTCCAGACCCAGATACAGCACCATGAAGTGATTGGCGGAAATCATCACCAGCATGCCCAGTACGGCAAACAGCGCAAGCGCGTAAAACTCGACCCGGAACATGCCGCGTGCTGCGATATAGCTACGCGAATAACACAGGGAAACAGCCGTAACTGCACATGCGGCAAACTTCAACACGCCACTCAGCGCATCGCCGACAAACATATTGTTGAACAGGAACACCGGTTCCGCGCTCGGCTGCAACGTCAGAGCCGCACAGCCGGCCAGAGTCGCCACGCTAAACCAGTGCAGCAAACCGCGCTGATTCTCTTCCAGAACCAGATCAAGCATCAGGATCGCCAGCCCTGCAACCAGCAGGAATAACTCCGGCAATACGGGTCCGAGGTTCATGTTCGTCAAAATCATCGTGTTAACGCCTTAATCATTCTTCTGTTCAACGACGCAAAGCGTCCAATCAAATCTTGGTACGGGCAACGTGGGCAATCAGGTCGTTGACCGATGCGTGCATCTTGGAAATGAACATTTCCGGATACAGACCCATTCCCAGCACGGTAATCGCCAGAATGCCCAGCAGCAGGAATTCGCGGCCATTGATGTCTTTCAGCTCCGCAACATGGGCATTGGCCACATCACCGAAGATCACCCGCTTGTACATCCACAAGGTGTACGCAGCACCGAAAATAAGCGTGGTAGCAGCAAGGAAGGCATACCAGAAATTGGCCTTGACCGCACCCATGATGACCAGGAATTCACCGACGAAACCGGACGTGGCCGGCAGGCCGGCATTGGCCATCGCGAACAGCAGCATGAATGCGGCGAACTTCGGCATGGTATTGACCACACCACCGTAATCGGCAATCTGACGGCTGTGCATGCGGTCATACATCACGCCGATACAAGCAAACATTGCCGCCGACACGAAACCGTGCGAAACCATCTGGATCAGCGCACCCTCAACGCCTTCGGTAGTCAGTTGCCCCTTGGCAAACATGAACAGCCCTAAAGTAACGAAGCCCATGTGCGAGATTGACGAATATGCCACCAGCTTCTTCATGTCGGCCTGAACCAGTGCAACCAAGCCGATATAGACCACGGCAACCAGTGACAGGAACACCATGAAACCCGACAGCTGCACACTGGCATCCGGTGCGATCGGCAGACAGAAGCGCAGAAAACCGTAGGCGCCAATCTTCAGCGTAATAGCCGCCAGCACCATCGAACCGCCGGTAGGCGCTTCCACGTGGGCATCCGGCAACCAGGTATGCACCGGCCACATCGGCACTTTCACCGCAAAGGCGGCGAAGAACGCCAGGAACAACATGGTCTGCACCGGAATGGTGAAGCTGTAGCCAAGCAATGGCACGACACCGGACCACGAATCGGCAATACGCAGATTGTGGAAATCAAGAATGTTGAAACTGCCGGCCGAGCGATAATACAGATAGATGAACGCCACCAGCATCAACAGCGAGCCGATCAGGGTATAGAGGAAGAACTTGATCGCGGCATAAACGCGATTCGGGCCACCCCATACGCCGATCACCAGATACATCGGGATCAGCATCGCCTCGAAGAATACGTAGAACAGGATCGCGTCCAGCGCGGCAAAGGTACCGTTGATCAGGCCGGACATGATCAGGAACGCCGCCATGTATTGCGCCACGCGCTTCTCGATCACCTCCCAACCGGCAATCACCACCAGCAAGGTAGTAAAGCTGTTGAGCACGATGAACAGCATCGAAATACCGTCAACACCAAGGTGGTAATTGATATTGAAACGGCTGATCCATGGCAGATTTTCGACAAACTGCATGCCGCCATGCAGCTGCTCGAAATGTGTGTACAGCGGCAGCGACACGGCCAGCCCGGCAATTGCACCGATCAGTGCCACCCAACGGGCCATACCTGCATTGCCGTCGTTACCGGTCGCCAATACCAGCACACCGGCCAGAATGGGCGTCCAGATGACCAGACTCAGCAAATGTTCAAACATACCAACCCTATCTCTGTTTCTTCTTCAAACGATTGTGACAGTCAGCCGGATCAACCCAGCAAGCCTTTGCCGAACAGCAGCATGAACAAAGCCAGACCTACGATCATTGCGACTGCGTAATGGTAGACATAGCCAGACTGCAGGAAGCGCACCAAGCGGGCAAAAGCGCCAACCAGCTTGGCCAGGCCGTTGACCACCAGGCCATCGATCAGCAGCACATCGCCGACCTTCCACAGCATGTAACCCAGACCACGCGAACCCTTGGCAAAAGTGGCGAAGTAGATATCGTCGAGGAAATACTTGTTTTCCAGCAACTTGTATACGGCTTTGCACTTGCTCTGGATTGCGGCCGGAATATCCGGGCGCTTCATGTAGAAGAACCACGACACCACCACACCGGCCAGCGCCAGCCAGAACGGCAGACTGTAAATCGCATGCATGCCCATCGCTTTGGCACCATGAAATTCTTCATGCAATTCCGCCATCGCGTGATGATGCTCACCGACGAAAATCACGTTCTTGAAGAACTCGCCAAACAGCATCGGCTCGATTGCGATAGCGCCGATCACCAGCGACGGGATGGCCAGCAGAATCAGCGGCAGCGTAACTACCAGCGGCGACTCGTGCGGCTTCTGGCCCGGAGCCAAGCCGTGGTGATGAGCATCTTCCTCATCCTCGTGATGATCGTCATGGTGATCGTGTGCCTTGCCAAAACGCTCTTCACCGTGGAACACCAGGAAATACATGCGGAACGAGTAGAATGCCGTCACGAATACGCCGGCAATCACGGCAAAGTAGGCAAAACCGCTACCCGGAATATGCGACGCCTTGACCGCTTCGATAATCGAATCCTTGGAATAGAAGCCCGACAGGAACGGTGTGCCGATCAATGCCAGTGAGCCGACCAGCGAGGTGATCCAGGTAATCGGCATGTACTTGCGCAGACCGCCCATGTTGCGGATATCCTGATCGTGGTGCATCCCCATGATCACCGAGCCGGCACCAAGGAACAGCAGAGCCTTGAAGAACGCATGCGTCATCAGGTGGAACACCGCTACCGAGTAGGCAGATGCACCCAGCGCCACAGTCATGTACCCCAGTTGCGACAGTGTCGAATACGCTACCACACGTTTGATATCGTTCTGGATGATGCCGAGGAAGCCCATGAACAGAGCGGTAATCGAACCGACAACTATAATGAACGACAGCGCGATATCCGACAGCTCGAACAGCGGCGACATGCGAGCCACCATGAAGATACCGGCAGTCACCATGGTTGCAGCGTGAATCAGCGCAGAGATCGGCGTCGGGCCTTCCATCGAATCCGGCAGCCACACATGCAGCGGGAATTGTGCCGATTTACCCATTGCGCCAACAAACAGCAGAATGCCGGTAACAGCCAGCAGCGGCCACTGCACGCCTGGCAGCAGGCTGATGGTCTGGTCTTTCAGCGCCGGCAATGCCTGGAAGGTAGCGGCGTAATCCATCGAACCAACGTAGGCGAACACCAGACCGATGCCGAGTACGAAGCCGAAGTCACCGACACGGTTGACCAGAAACGCCTTCAGATTGGCGAAAATCGCGGTCGGCTTTTTGTACCAGAAACCGATCAGCAGGTATGAAACCAGACCCACAGCCTCCCAGCCGAAGAACAACTGTACGAAGTTATTCGACATCACCAGCATGAGCATCGAGAAGGTAAACAGCGAAATGTACGAGAAGAAGCGCTGGTAACCCGGATCCTCATGCATGTAGCCGATGGTGTAGACGTGCACCATCAGGGAGACGAACGTCACCACACACATCATCATCGCGGTGAGATTATCGACCAGAAAGCCGACATTGAATTCGATACCGTTGATCGTCAGCCAGGTATAGACAGTGCCATTAAACACCTGGCCGCCGCCGAGAAGATTGTGCAGCGTATACGCCGAACCGGCAAAGGCAACAGCCACCCCCAGAATGGTTACCAGATGGGCACCGGTGCGGCCGATGGCCTTGCCAAACAGGCCGGCCAGAATGGCGCCCACCAGCGGCGCCAGCGGAATCATCAAATACAATGATTTCATTTCGGACATGATTTAAACGCTGCTTTCTTCTCGGAATTCATTTCACTGCCACTACAGGTACCGGCAGTCAGTATTCATCAACCCTTGAGCTGATCGATATCTTCAACATTGATGGTGCGCAGGTTGCGGAACAGCACCACCAGAATGGCCAGGCCGATTGCGGATTCCGCTGCGGCCACCGTCAGGATGAAGAACACGAACAACTGGCCGGACGCATCGCCCAGAAACTGGGAAAACGCGATGAAGTTCATATTGACGGCGAGCAACATCAACTCGATAGCCATCAGCAGCACGATCAGATTCTTGCGGTTCAGGAAAATCCCGAACACGCTGATGGCAAAAAGAATCGAAGCCAAGACAAGATAATGGGTCAGGGAAAGCACGGGCCGGTCCTCTGTACAAATCCGGATACTGCGTTAACTGGAGGCCGAGTCGTCACTGGCACGACGCTGCTCTGCAGCCATGCTGACGACGCGGATACGATCATTGCGGCGAACCTTGACCTGCACGGCCGGGTCGACGTACTTGCTTTCCTTGCGCTTGCGCATGGTCAGCGCTACCGCTGCAACCAACGCAACCATCAGAATCATCGCCGCGATTTCGAACGGATAGACATAATCGGTGTACAGCAGCTTGCCCAGTTCCTTGGTATTCGAATAGTTCTCCGCCACCACCGGCAACGCGTTGATCGAACTCAGGCCAGCCTGGCGACTGGTCAGCAACAATCCGAGCTCGGCGGCCATCAGCAAGGCCACGATTGCCGCAAACGGCAGGTTTTTCCAGAAGCCTTCGCGCAGCTTCTCGAAATTGATATCGAGCATCATTACCACGAACAGGAACAACACCATTACTGCGCCGACATAAATCAATACCAGCGAGATCGCCAGGAACTCAGCCTGCAGCAACACCCACAGACCGGAAGCGGTAAAGAACGCCAAAACCAGCGACAACGCGGCATGCACCGGATTCTTGGCGGTGATCACGCTCAGCGACGAAGCCAGCAGAATGCCTGCCAGCAGGTAAAAAACAATCGATTGAAAAGTCATAATGATCCAGGCTTGAACTTGGTTAGCCAATCAAGGTAACAATTGCGCTCAGCGATATTTCGCATCCAGCTCGCGCGCCTTGGCGATCTGCGCTTCGTACTTGTCGCCAACGGCCAGCAGCATCGGTTTGGTGTACAGCAGATCGCCGCGTTTCTCGCCGTGGTATTCGAAAATGTGCGTCTCGACAATCGAATCGACCGGACAGGACTCTTCGCAGAAGCCGCAGAAAATGCACTTGGTCAGGTCGATATCGTAGCGGGTGGTGCGACGGGTATTGTCGGCACGCTGCTCCGATTCAATGGTGATCGCCATTGCCGGACACACTGCTTCGCACAGTTTGCAGGCAATACAACGCTCTTCGCCGTTCGCATAACGACGCAGCGCATGCAATCCACGGAAGCGCGGGCTCATCGGCGTGCGCTCCTCCGGATATTCAACAGTGATCTTGCGGGCAAACAGATGCTTGCCGGTTACCGCCATGCCTTTGAACAGTTCAAACAGCAGGAAGGTCTTGAAGAAATTATGCAGTTTTTCCATTTCGCTTTTTCTCTATCCCTAGCCGATTACCACAGGGAGAAGCGGGTTTGCATCCAGGCGCCGAGCACCAGAATGAAAATCATGCACACTGGCAGAAACACCTTCCAGCCCAGACGCATGATCTGGTCATAGCGATAACGCGGGAAAGTTGCGCGAATCCACAGGAAGCAGAACAACAGGAATGCTACCTTGACCAGCAGCCAGAAGATGCTTGCAGCGCCCAGCAGGCCCCAGCTTTGCGGGAACGGCGAGAGCCAGCCACCCAAGAACATCAGCGAGGTCAGCACCGAAATCAGGATCATGTTGGCGTATTCCGCAAGGAAGAACACCGCGAAAGTCATGCCTGAATATTCGACATGGAAGCCGGCAACAATCTCCGACTCACCCTCGGCAACGTCAAACGGCGCACGGTTGGTCTCGGCCACTCCGGAAATTATGTACACCAGGAACAACGGGAACAGCGGAATCCAGTTCCAGCTCAGCAGACTGCCGCCGCCGATACCCTTGGCCTGTTGATTGACGATTTCGACAAAATTCAGACTTGACGACACCATCAGCACGCCGATCAGCGCGAAGCCCATGGCAATTTCGTACGAAACCATTTGCGCAGCGGAACGCATTGCGCCGAGGAACGAGTACTTCGAGTTGGATGCCCATCCGGCAATGATGATTCCGTACACACCCATGGAGCCGATCGACATGATGTACAACAACGATGCATCGATGTTTGCCAGTACCAGCTTGTCGGTAAACGGCACTACTGCCCATGCCGCAAGCGCCGGCGCGATCGACAGGATCGGTGCGAATACGAACAGCGATTTATTGGCCTGCGTCGGCAGGATGATTTCCTTGAACATCGCCTTGACCGCATCGGCAATCGGCTGCAGCAGACCCAGCGGGCCGACACGGTTGGGGCCGATACGAATCTGCATCCAGCCGATGATCTTGCGCTCTGCCAGCGTCAGATAGGCAACACAGCCCAGCAGCGGCAATACGATCAACAGGATTTTGATCATGGTCCAGACTGCGAGTCCGGCCGGCTGGCCAATCAGGCCCTGAATCATTTCCAGCATTTATGCACGCTCCACACTGATCGCGCCGAACAAGGCACCGAGGCTATTGGTTGCCGCATGGCCACCAATCACACGCACGCAGCCATCGGCAACGCGATCATCCTGTTCTGCTACCAACGTCACACTGGCATTGCTCTGGCTAACCTTGACCCTGGCACCCGGCGTAACCCCGAGTTGTGCCAGCGTTGCCGCCGACATTGATGCAGCCGGCTTGCCCGCATCCTTGGTTAACTGCAGCGATTCGGCACGACGCACCAGCTGATCTGCCTGATACAGCGGTACATCGCCGATACGTTGCAGACCATTGGCCGTAGTAACAGTCACAGTCGCTGCCGTCAGAGTATTGTCCAACAGCGTGGCAACCACGCTGCCATCGCCAAGCAATTCATCACGAACCGCCTCCGATGTCACATAATCGAAACCGGGCAATTGCAGCAGGTTTGCCAGTACCCGCAGCACCTTCCAAGCCGGACGAGTTTCGCCCAAGGGCTTGACTACGCCGTTGAAGCTTTGCGTCAGACCGGTGGTATTGATGAACGAACCGGAAGTTTCGGTAAACGGCGAGACCGGCAACATCACGTCGGCGTATTGTTCTGCCGCGGCATTGCTGAACGGGCTCATGTATACCACCATGTCCGCCGCGTTCAGTGTCGCCAGCGCCTTGGCACCATCGTTACAGTCGGATTCGATATCCGTGTTGAGCAACAGGTACGCCTTCAACGGCGCAGCCAGCATCTGTGCCGCATTCAGACCAGTCTTGGCCGCAACACCCAGCGCCCCCTTGTGCGGTACCGAGCCAGCGATGTAACCACCAACCGAATTGGCTGCAGCAGCCGGAATTGCCAGCTTGGCACCAGCGATGTCGGCCAGCGCCTGTGCAATCTGGCGCATTGCAGCGTACTGCGGGTGCTGCTGGATAGCGTCGCCCAGCAGAATCAATGCGGTTTCGCCACTGATCAGTGAACCGGCCATCTGTTGGCTCTGTGCATCAACCACGGCGGCAGCTACCGCGTCAGCCAGATGCGCTGGCACCGCTGCGCCCTTGCTCTCTGCAACTGCTTTGAGCACCGCAGCCAATACACTCGGCAATGCGGCCGGCGCGGTAATCGTCTTGGCCGCCACCTTGCACAACATGTCTTCGTCGTAAACGCCGATTACCGACAGCTGCGCTCCCTTGCGGACTGCCGCACGCACCCGGGTTGCCAGCAGTGGCTGTTCCTTGCGGATATTGCTGCCCACCAGCAGGATCGCGTTTTGCTTGGCAACCTCGTCAATGCCAACACCCAACCACGGCGCGCCTTGCTCCAGCGCATCGCCAGAAAAATCTGCCTGACGCAGGCGGCTGTCGATATTGCCGATCCCCATGCCACGCAACATTTTCTGCGTCAGATACAGTTCTTCCAGCGTCGAATGTGGCGAAACCAAAGCACCGATCTTGTCAGCGCCCTGTTCCTTGGCAATGCACTGCAAGCCGTGGGCGACGTAATCAAGGGCGGTCTGCCAGTCGACGGTCTTCCATTCGCCACCCTGCTTGATGCGCGGCGCAGTCAGACGCGCACTGCTGTTCAAGGCTTCATAGGAGAAGCGATCGCGATCGGAAATCCAGCACTCGTTGATCGATTCGTTTTCGCGCGGCAACACGCGCATTACCTGGCCTTGCTTGACCTGCACGATCAGATTCGAACCCAAGCCATCGTGCGGACTGACCGACTTGCGGCGCGATAATTCCCACGGGCGGGCACTGTAGCGGAACGGCTTCGAGGTCAGCGCACCAACCGGACAGAGGTCGATGACATTGCCGGAAATTTCCGAATCAACGGTCTTGTTGAGGAACGGCAGAATCTCGGAATGCTCGCCGCGATTGGCCATGCCGATTTCCTGGAAACCGCCGATCTCTTCGGTAAAACGCACACAACGGGTACAGTGGATGCAACGGCTCATTTCCTCGGCGGAAACCAGCGGCCCCATATCCTTGCCGACAACAACGCGCTTTTCTTCCTGATAACGTGATGCGCCAGCACCGTAACCAACAGCCAGATCCTGCAACTGGCACTCGCCACCCTGATCGCAAATCGGGCAATCCAGCGGGTGGTTGATCAGCAGAAACTCCATCACGCCTTTTTGCGCCTTGGTCGCCATCGGCGAATGCGTCTGCACCTTCATTCCCGGCGTTACCGGTGTGGCACAGGCAGGCAGCGGCTTGGGAGCCTTTTCGACTTCAACCAGACACATGCGACAGTTGGCCGCAATCGAGAGTTTCTTGTGATAGCAGAAATGCGGGATGTAAGTACCGCATTGATGGGCAGCATCCATGATGGTCGAACCATCCGGTACTGTCAGTGTCTTGCCGTCAATTTCAATTTCTAACATAGCGTTCGGCTACCTGTCTGGCGAACCCAAGGGCTCAGCACCACTTGTGGTTTACGAGGCACTTCTTGTGCTCGATGTGATACTCGAATTCGTTGCGGAAATGCTTGGTAAAGCTGCGTACCGGGAACACTGCGGCATCTGCCAGCGCACAGATGGTACGGCCGGCCATGTTGTTGCCAACCGAGTCCAGCAGATCCAGATCGTCCGGGCGACCAAGGCCGTTTTCGATGCGGTGGATCACGCGGTACATCCAGCCGGTACCTTCGCGGCACGGCGTACACTGACCACACGATTCCTCGTGATAGAAATACGCCAAGCGTTCCAGCGCCTTGACCATGCAGATGTCTTCGTTCATCACGATCACCGCACCGGAACCGAGCATCGAGCCAGCTTTGGCGATGCTGTCGTAGTCCATGGTCAGATCCATCATGATCTCACCTGGCAATACCGGCGCCGACGAACCGCCGGGAATCACCGCTTTCAGCTTCTTGCCGCCGCGCATGCCGCCAGCCATTTCCAGCAGCTTGGCAAATGGCGTACCGAGCGGAATTTCGTAGTTGCCCGGGCGATTGACATGACCGGAAATCGAGAATAGCTTGGTGCCGCCATTGTTCGGCTTGCCCTGTTCGAGGAATTTCTGCGCACCATCGCGAACGATGAACGGCACCGAAGCAAACGATTCGGTATTGTTGATCGTGGTCGGCTTGCCATACAGACCAAAACTGGCCGGAAACGGCGGTTTGAAGCGCGGCTGGCCTTTTTTGCCCTCCAGCGATTCCAGCAATGCAGTCTCTTCGCCGCAGATATAGGCGCCGTAGCCGTGATGCGCGAACAGGTCGAAACTGAATCCGGAGCCCAGAATGTCGTTGCCCAGCAAACCCGCCTTGCGCGCCTGATCCAGAGCCGTTTCGAACAGTTCGTAAACCTCGAAGATTTCGCCGTGGATATAGTTGTAACCGGCCTTGGCACCCATCGCGTAACCGGCAATGATCATGCCCTCGATCAGCGAATGCGGGTTGAAACGCATGATATCGCGATCCTTGAACGTGCCCGGCTCGCCTTCATCGCTGTTGCAGACGACATACTTGTCGCCAGGGAAATTGCGTGGCATGAAGCTCCACTTCAGGCCAGTCGGGAAGCCCGCACCACCGCGGCCGCGCAGCCCCGAGCCCTTGACTTCGGCAATCAGGTCGTCCTGAGTCATCTTGCTGTCAAGGATGCGACGCAGCGCCTGATAACCGCCACGCGCCTGATAGGCATCCAGCGTCCAGCAATTCGGGTCGTTGGTATCGACGCCCTCGAAAATCACACCACTTTCGAAGATTGCCATTTATTCCAACTCCGCGAGCTTCTTGTCGATGGCTTCATTGGTCATGAAGCTGCACATCTTGTGATTGTTCAACAGCATGACCGGCGCGTCGCCGCAGGCGCCCATGCATTCGCCTTCCACCAGGGTGAACTTGCCGTCAGCGGTTGTTTCGCCGTAGCCGATACCGAGTTTCTGCTGCAGATACTTGCCGGCATCGACGCCGCCGGACAAGGCGCACGGCAGATTGGTGCAGACAGTCAGTTTGTGTTTGCCAACCGGTTTGCGGTCATACATGTTGTAGAACGTCGCCACTTCATAAGCGGCAACCGGAGCGATCTGCAAATAATCGGCAACGAACTCGATGGTTTCCGGTGCCAGCCAGCCTTTTTCGCTCTGGGCAATGCGCAGTGCACCCATCACTGCCGAACGCTTTTGCTCCGGCGGGTATTTCGAAACTTCAAAATCAATCTTGGCAAGGGATTCAGCGGACAACATCAGCGGTCAATCTCCCCAAATACGATATCCTGCGTACCGATAATCGCTACCGCATCGGCAATCATGTGACCGCGGGCCATTTCATCGAACCCGGCCAGATGTGCGTAACCAGGCGCACGGATTTTCAGGCGGTAAGGCTTGTTGGCACCATCCGAAACCAGATAGATGCCGAACTCACCCTTTGGATGCTCAACCGCAGCATATGCCTCGCCTTCGTTGACGTGCATGCCTTCGGAGAACAGCTTGAAGTGGTGAATCAGCTCTTCCATATTGGTTTTCATCGCCTCACGCGACGGCGGTGCAACCTTGTGGTTATCGGTAATGACCGGCCCCGGGTTCTGGCGCAGCCAATCGACGCACTGCTTGATGATGCGGTTCGACTGGCGCATCTCTTCCATGCGTACCAGATAGCGGTCGTAGCAATCGCCTTCGACGCCGACCGGAATATCGAAATCGACACGGTCATAAGCTTCGTAAGGCTGTTTCTTGCGCAAATCCCATTCGATACCGGAGCCGCGCAACATCGGCCCGGTAAAGCCCAGAGCCAGCGCACGTTCCGGCGTGACTACGCCGATACCGACCGTACGCTGTTTCCAGATACGGTTGTCGGTCAGCAAGGTTTCATACTGATCCACGCAAGCCGGAAAACGGCGAGCGAAGTCATCAATAAAATCGAGCAGCGAGCCCTGACGATTTTCATTCAACTGCGCCAGCTGCGCCTTGGTCTTGATCTTGGATGTCGTGTACTGCGGCATGCTGTCCGGCAAGTCGCGATAGACGCCGCCCGGACGATAATATGCGGCGTGCAGACGTGCACCGGACACAGCCTCGTAACAATCCATCAAATCCTCGCGCTCGCGGAACGCATAGAGGAACATGGTCATGGCACCGATATCCAGCGCGTGCGCACCAATCCACAGCAAGTGGTTCAGAATCCGGGTAATTTCGTCGAACATTACGCGGATATACTGGGCACGCAACGGCACCTCAATCTGTAACAGCTTCTCGATTGCCATCACATAGGCATGCTCGTTGCACATCATCGAAACGTAGTCCAAGCGGTCCATATATGGAACCGACTGGATAAATGTCTTGTTCTCGGCCAGTTTCTCGGTGCCACGATGCAGCAGACCGATATGCGGATCGGCGCGCTCGATGACCTCACCATCCAATTCCAGCACCAAGCGCAACACGCCGTGTGCTGCCGGATGCTGCGGGCCGAAGTTGATTGTGTAATTACGGATATCAGCCACCGTAATTCTCCTCACGAATAATACGCGGAGTAATTTCGCGCGGCTCGATGGTAACCGGTTGGTAGATCACCCGGCCTTGATCCGGGTCATATCGCATCTCGACATAACCGGACAACGGGAAATCTTTGCGGAACGGATGACCGACAAAGCCATAATCGGTCAGGATGCGACGCAAATCAGGGTGGCCGGCAAACATCACGCCGTACAGATCGAATGCTTCGCGCTCGTACCAGTTGGCCGCAGGCCAGATATCGACCACCGAATCGATTACCGGAAAATCATCGTCTGCAGCAAAAACCCGCACCCGCAGGCGCACGTTATTGACAACCGACAGCAGATGGTAAACCGCGGCAAACCGGGCACCATCCCACTCACCGTCACGGTACTGGCTATAATCCACACCGCAAACGTCGATACACTGCTCGAAGCGCAAACCCGGCGTATCGCGCAACAAATGCGCAACATCCAGCCAGTCGGCAGCAGCGACAACCAAGGTAATTTCATCAAGGCGCTCAGTCAGGCTGACCACCTTGTCGCCCAAGGTATTGGTCAGCGCAGCAGCCAGTATTTCCAATTTCTGTGCCATCTAGGAACCTTACTCAGCGGGCGATGGTGGAGGTACGCTTGATCTTGTTCTGCAGCTGGATAATGCCGTACAACAAGGCTTCGGCAGTCGGCGGACACCCCGGGACATAGACATCGACCGGAACGATGCGATCGCAACCGCGGACAACCGAATAGGAATAGTGATAGTAACCGCCACCGTTGGCGCACGACCCCATCGACAGAACCCAGCGCGGCTCGGCCATCTGGTCGTAGACCTTGCGCAATGCCGGCGCCATCTTGTTGCACAGGGTGCCGGCAACAATCATCAGATCAGACTGGCGCGGGCTGGGGCGAAAGATGATGCCAAAGCGATCCAGATCATAACGCGATGCACCAGCCTGCATCATTTCCACCGCACAACAGGCAAGGCCGAACGTCATCGGCCACAGCGAACCGGTACGCGCCCAGTTGATCAGCTTGTCAGCACTGGTGGTGACGAAGCCCTTTTCCAAGACGCCTTCTATTCCCATTCCAGCGCCCCCTTCTTCCAAAGATAAACAAAGCCGATAAACAGTTCGATCAGGAATACCGCCATCACGACAAAGCCCTGAAAGCCCAGATCCTTGAGCGCGACGCCCCAAGGAATCAGGAACGCCGTTTCGAGATCGAAAATAATGAAGAGAATGGCAAGCAGGTAATAACGCACATCGAATTGCATGCGCGCATCTTCGAAGGCCTCAAAGCCACACTCGTAGGGAGAAAGTTTTTCGGCATCCGGCCTGTTCGGAGCCAGTATCCAGCCAATCAGAATCGGGCCGACACCAACCGACAACCCGACAAGAACAAACAGAAGAATCGGAAAATAATTCTGTAGCATTTGCGCTCCGTTTCCGCACCGACCTATTTCCGGGAAAGCCTGACCCAGGCCTTGCAAACAACTACAAACAGACGAAACTGTTTGAATAAATGGTGCCGACAGTGAGACTCGAACTCACACGGGTTGCCCCACTACCCCCTCAAGATAGCGTGTCTACCAATTTCACCATGTCGGCACAAAACCACTTAGTTACTCGGGAATACCTGCAGGTTTCTGAGCAGGCGCAGAGGCGGGCGCCGGAGCAACAGGAACAGTATTCACATGAGCATTCATCACTCCCAGACCGGCCGAATGGGAACGCGTCAACGCAACCAGACCCAGACAGGAGGAGAAAAAGACCACAGCCAGCAATGCAGTACTGCGACTGAGAAAATTCGAAGAACCGGACGC
>CALMFQ010000437.1 GCA_937863215.1 uncultured Pseudomonadota bacterium | reverse complement strand
CTCAACAGTCGCTCCCAAGCCTTTTTAAAGACTACTTCACCAGAAAACAGGGGGAGTTTTAGCTCACTGCACAAGCGTTTTTTGACTTCTGCTTTTACCCCCGGCTGATTCTGCCGCCACTTTGGCAACGCCAGCGGCTCATAACCCAGGCAGAGATTTCATTTATGATGGCCATTTCCTGCGCCCTCTGGCGCGCCAAAGGCTTTGGAGTTTCGTCCGTAAAGGATCCGCTCACCGCTTCGATTGTCGCGGTTACAGGTGTGTCGTCAGGTTCTACTGCCGATATGGATGACACATTGACGGTTTGAGGCATATTGCCTTTTTGCGCATCACTTTTGCCCATAGCATGGGAAGCCACTCCCTCTGCATCTGCGCATTCGGGGGCTGCGTCTATGTCAAATACCGAACTGCGCCACAAGTCATGGCGCAAAATCGCCTTCATATTCCTTTCGTGTATCAGAAAGATATCGTTCAGCTCAAATGTCACCGGCTTGCCATCTTGTGTGCTGAAACGGTTGAAAAGGCGGTTCACCAGCCCATCCAGCTGGCGGCCAATGGAGTCATGTTCAATACATACGCCATCAATTACCGAAACTGCGGTATCAAATTGGCTCAACGTGACCTTGCCATGCAGCTCCAATTTTTGTGCATCACCCTGACTGAGCCGCACAAACTTGGCCCCAATCGACTCCCCTCCAGGGCCTTTTCGCAGGTAAACACCAGAAGGCAAACAGCCATATAGGGTCAGCTGTCCTTGGCTGGCTAGGTGTATCAAATCTTCAATGGATTTTTCGTAACGCTCTGCAATTTCTTGCAGGCGGTTGTAGCACTTCCATGGAGCAGCTGACATTCGCACACCTTCACGCGCGAACCTTCAATAAGGAGCCACGCCAGCCGGGCGAAGGTATCCCGGTTTTCCTCCCGTCGGAGTAGGCGCGGCAAAACTCTGCCTGATACCGTTAGGCGGCGGTTATTCGGTTATGCTGCAATTCGCTCCACTGGCGCACGCTGAACGGCAGGAGCGCCAGCCTCGCGGGCTTTCCACAAGTCATAGGAGGCCTGCAGTGCCAACCACACATCAGCCCGGCCACCGTTTTCCACGCCAAGCCAGCCTTCAATACGCAGCGCCATTTCAGGAGAGATAGCGGCGCGGCCATTCAGTACCCGCGACAATGCAGCACGGGTTACGCCCAGTTGCGCAGCGGCTTGGGTCACAGTCAATCCCAAGTGCTGGCAAAATATCTTCCCGCAGCGTTTCGCCTGGGTGCGGCGGGTCAGGCATTGCAGACAGGGCCATCGCTTTATCCCTTCGACAATGCGGCCAGCACAGCTTGCGGGTCGGCATCAATCACTTTCATCAATACCCGTGCCGGGCCGTGTGGCTGGCGGTCGCCGCGCTCCCAATGGCGCAAGGTGCCAAGACTTACGCCAAAGCGAGCGGCAAAGCTCTGTTGCGTCATGCCGGTTTTCAGGCGGATGGCTTTCACGTCTAGCGGCTCAACTCGATGCACCACGGCGTCAACGGGCTCGCCCTTGGTGTGCTGGATAGCCTCGTTCAGCCCTTGGCGGATGCTTTCAAACAGTGTTCCCATGCTCTAGTCTCCATGCGCATAGTCGGCCAGTATCTCTACCAATTGCGCCAGTTCATTACGTTCGGCCTTGCTCAGATTGGCCCGCTCGTTCTTGCCGTAGGCGGTTAGCAAAAACAGCGGAATGCGGTCGCTGTGGTAGTAGTAAATCACCCTTGCGCCACCACTCTTGCCCATACCGGCACGTGCCCAGCGCAGCTTACGCATGCCACCGGTGCCGGTTATCAGGTCGCCCGCCTTTGGGTGCGTTGCAAGATGCACCAGCAATTCGGCGCGCTCTTCTTCCGTGAACAGCTTTTCGGACCGCTTCCGGTATTCCGGCAATTCAATCAGAGTTATCAGCATGGTAATCCAATGGATTAGTTGAGGGCAACACTACTTCACCAACCGCAGGCGTTCCGGCTGCTCGCTGGTGCTGTATGCAATCCCGGCCTGCTCCAGAATCCACGCCTCATACTTGCCGTGCCAGACGGCCAGCAGTTCCAGCGGCCTGTTGGTGTAGTGCTTTTCCGCTGTGGCGCTGGGCCTGTGGCCCATGATTTGCGCGACCACGCCGGCGGGCATTTCCACCCATTCGGCCAGACTGCGGAAAGTGCGGCGCAGCCCGTGTAATGAAACATGCGGCAGGCCGGCCACATCCAGCGCCCGGTTATGGGGTATGCGCGGCTCTTGAATGCGTCCATTTGCGGCGGTAGGGCTACTGAACACCCATTCATTCCGACGCGGCAGAGCGGCCAGCAAATGCGATACATACGGGGTTAATGGCACCTTGCGGCCGTCTGCCTCTACCTTGTCGTTCAGCCACAGCGCCCCCCAGCGGAAATCAACTTCCGACCAGCGCAACGCGGCCAGCTCTTCCCGGCGTGCGCCAGTCAACAGCAGGGCTTGCAGGTAGGCACCGATAACAGGGTTGCTCAAATCGCCCACAGCAGCGAACCACGGCGCAAGATGCGCACGTTCGAGCACATCAAACCGCTTGGCCTTGCGACTGGGCACTTCGCTGCGGGCTTCCGGGTTTTCAACGGCTTGCCGGTCAATAATACCCCGATACTCCTCACGGGAGCCGCACCAGCGCCAAAAGGCGCGGAACATCTCGAAGCCTTGCCTTGCATTGTTGGCGCGCTCTGCGGCTTCCTTGCGCTGCCAGTCGGTCAGCACCTCGGCGTCAATGTCCACCATGCGCATCTGTAGCAGCGGATAAAGCACACCTTGCACCGTCAGCCCCTTGCCGCGCTTCTTCGGCTCGCCGCCGGCTTGCGACAGGTTCAGGTGGTCGGCCATGTGACGCTCGCCCCACTTCTTGCCCTTCTCGATGTGGGTTAGTGCCATGCGCTCTTGCTGGTACGCCAGATAGGCTTGCCATGCTTCTGACACGGTAACGCTTTCGCGGAATGCCGCCACTTTAGCGGCCTCTCTGACAGCCTCATTCTTTGCCAACTGTTCGGCCTTCTGCTGGCGTGGGTCGATGCCTTGGTCGCACATGGCCTTCAGGCGTGTCGCTTCGGCCTGTGCCTTGGCAATTGTCCACGTGCGAATGTCGCCAATCGTGATGCGAATGGTTTTGCCATCCAGCCGCGATTCAAAGACGTAGGACTTGGCGCCGCCTGCCGAAACACGCAAGCCCAAGCCGGGCGCTTTGGCGTCCCAGTGAATGGTTTGCTTCTTGCCAGCTTCACACTCGAAACGGGTCACCCTATCGGCAGTGAAATTTACCCTGTTCATTGTCTTTGCCCTTTCGTGTAGGCGGCGTGTAGGCACCGTGTAGGCAAATTCTAGCAATAAACGGGAATACTTGGGAATGAACAAAACTGGCAAAAACACATCAACACCATGTTTTTATGCAAATTTTTATTATTTCAGAAATACTAGGGAACACCATGGAATGGGGTTATTTTCGGGCCAATAACCCGAAGGTCGCAGGTTCAAATCCTGCCCCCGCAACCAAGGATTTCAAGGGCTTACATACAATCGTGTGTAAGCCCTTTTGGTTTTCTGGTTCCCTGTAACAGGCCATGTAACAGTGTTTGAGTGTATGTCGGCAAGCCTGCGTTACAGCGCCAGCAGCCTGGCTATGCCGAATTTCACCGTCGGGTGTAGACTGACCAAATGAAACCGCCTTGCAAGAGCGCTGCCGTCCTCCTTCGGTGTAGCGGTTTCGCCGGAACGGGAGTGGCCGAACATTGCGGTAGCGCTTGCATCTTCTTTTTCAGTGCGCACTTTTCCGCGTTGTACGTTCCCATATTTGCGGCCACCTCCCGGCGCTAGTCGTGCGAGTGCAGCAGCAATCCCGTTGGCCGGATGCAGTTTTGACCCGCAAGGTTGCGTCATGATCCGAGCCGGAGCCCGCGTCTGGCCTCGGTGCGTTGTGACGCCGTCAGCGACGCGGCGCAAAATTTCACTCGATGCCCAGACGCTCCATGCGGTAGCGCATCGAGCGGAAGGTGATGCCCAGCAGCTTGGCAGCCGCAGTGCGGTTGTAGCGGGTTTTTTCCAGCGCATCGACAATTGCTTCGCGCTCCAGCCGGTCGAGGTAATCCTGCAGTGGATAGGTGTCGCCAGCACCGGGCAGGCTGATTCCGGCTTCGTCCTGCTCGGCGCCGGACGGCGTCAGCTGCAAATCGTCGCAGCTGATGTGACCGCCGTCCGAGAGGGCGACGGCGCGTTCGAGGATATTTTCCAGCTCGCGCACGTTGCCGGGAAAGTTGTAGTGCAGCAGCGCAGTTTCGGCAGCGGCATCCAGGTTGGGCTGGGCCATTCCCAGCTGTTCGGCGATGCGGCCAAGCACGCTGTTGGCAATTGCCGGGATGTCTTCGCGCATTTCGCGCAGCGGCGGCATGCGCAGTTCGATCACATTCAGCCGGTAAAACAGATCCTGGCGGAAGCGGCCGGCGGCGACGCACTCGGCCAGATTCTGGTGGGTGGCGCAAATGATGCGCACATCGATCGCTTCTTCACCCGGACTGCCGAGCTTGCGTACTTTTTTTTCCTGAATCGCGCGCAGCAGCTTGACCTGCATCATCAGCGGCAGGTCGGCAACTTCGTCGAGGAACAAGGTACCGCCGTTGGCTACCTGGAAAAAACCTTCGCGTTCGTGGTCGGCTCCAGTAAAAGCGCCTTTCCGGTAGCCGAAAAACTCGCTCTCCATCAGGTTTTCCGGAATCGCACCACAATTCACCGGCACGAATGCCTTGTCGGTGCGCACGCTTTTTTCGTGAATCATGCGTGCCGCACGCTCTTTACCCGAGCCGGATTCTCCGGTGATGTAAACCGGTGCATTGCTGCGCGCCAGCTTGTCGATCATTTCGCGCGCGCTTTGCAACGCCGGCGAGTTGCCGAGGAAGCGGCTGGCGGTGCTACCGGTGGCTGGCGCCGGAGCTTCGATTGCCAGCGCCGATTTGACCAGCGTGCGTAGCTGTTCCAGTGCAATCGGCTTGGCCAGGTAGTCGAACGCGCCCAGTTTCAACGCACGCACCGCGTTTTCGGTGCTGCCATAGGCGGTAATCACGGCAACCGGAATGTCGAGATTGTGCTTGTGGATATGCTCGACCACCTGCAGCCCTTCGCCATCCGGCAGCCGCATGTCGGTCAGACACAGATCGAAGCGCTCACCCGACAGTTTTTCCAGCGCGGTCTTGACGTTGGCTGCGGCAGTGACGTCCAGCCCCATGCGCAGCAACGTCAGCTCCAGCAGCTCGCGGATATCGGCTTCATCGTCGACCACCAGTACCTTGCGCGGTGCGTTGCCAGTGCGCTTGCTCATTCCCATTCCTTGCCGCTTACCCTGAAGACGGTGTTTTGTTTGCTATCAACATAGTCGAGCGCTGCACGGTTGGCGGCGCAGATTTCACGCGCGATATACAGCCCGAGGCCGCTGCCATTGCTGTCATCGGTGGTGAAGAACGGTTCGAACAGCCGGTCGCGATTGGCCGGCGGGACGCCGCTGCCGTCGTCGCAGACTTCGATAACCACACCCAGTTTGTCGCGCCGGGCGCGAATGGTAATGCTGCCGGGCTGCTGGCGGCAATAGCGCCAGGCGTTGCGGCACAGATTCCACATCACTTGATGCAGGTGGCCACGATCGAAACTGAGGTTGAGCGGGTCCGGGCAATCGACTTGGATCACCTGTGGCGGTATGCGTTCGGTCTGGCCGATTTCCTCGGCAAACGCCGGCAGATATTGCTGCAAGGCTATTTTTTCCGGCTGGGTCCGGTCGCGCCGGCTCAGCTGCAGGATATCCTTGACCATGGCATCGAGCCGCTTGGCATTGTCACGGATGATGCGTGTCAGGCGGATCGTCAGTGCGTTGTTGCTGTCTTCTTCGAGCAATTCGGCGGCATGGTTGATCGACGACAGCGGGTTGCGGATTTCGTGCGCGATATTCGCAGTCAGGCGCCCCAGCGCAACCAGCTTGATCTGCTGCGCCTCGGCCTGCTGCCGTGCGACATCGTCGAGAAAAATCACCGCGCCGCTGTAGCGGTCGTTATCGATCGGCACGAAACGGGCACGCAACAGTTTGTTGGTGGCGCGCGCGCGGAATACGATATCGCCCTGTGACTGGGTCTGGCGGTCGCGCCAGACATTGGCGGCAGCCTGCAGATCCTGCGCATAGTCACCCAGCCGCAGTTGCTCCCGCACTTTCGGTGGGCCGAGCAGGCGCTCTGCCTGCTGATTGCGCTGGCGGATACAGCCCTCGTCATCGACCACCAGTACGCCATCCGGCATGTCCTGAATGATCAGCTGGTTGATCTGCGCCATGTTCGCCAGATCGATGCCACGCTGCAGCGCGACTTTTTCGCTTTCGGTGGCATATTGCGCCAGCCGGTGCGCCAGCCACGCGGTAGCGAAATATCCCATCGACAGCATCGCCGGCTGGCCGAAATCGGTCGATTCCCCCTGCAGCATGCGCAATACCTGTGCCAGCAGCACCGCGATCGCGGCGATCGCGGCATGGAACAGAGTCATCCTGCCGCGACTGATCAGCCCGGCGGCAGCCAGATACGGCATCAACAGCACCCCCAGGCCGCTGCGGATGCCGCCATTCATGTACATCAGCGCGACAATGAATACGATGTCGATGCTGACTTGCAGACTCAGTTGAATATTGAAATACGGCTTGCGCAGCCTGATGGTGGCGAACGATGCCAGCCCGAACAACCAGTAGCCGGCTGCGAGCCAGTAGTGGCGACCAGGAGGTTCAATGCCATTCCAGTCATTACGCTGTGTCAGGCTGAGAATCGCCAGCAGCATGATGCTGCCGATGGTCAGCCGGTACAGGTTGAAATACAGCAGCGAGCGCCAGAACGAATCCGGATAATGGCTGTTGGCCTGACGGGTGTAGGGATAGGGGATGCGCATGGCAGTCAGTCGGTTCATTTGTTCAATTGTATGCAGGATTTGCCGCTGCCTCGGCGGCGATTGACTGATCTTTGCCCGGCTGCGCTACAATCAAGGCCTTTCTGCCGCTATTTCAGGATGCCGCCGATGGACATCAAAGCCTATATGCAACAGATCGGCCAGCAGGCCCGCGCCGCGTCGCGCGCCATGGCCCGTGCCGATACCCATGCAAAGAACCGGGCGCTGAACGCGATGGCCGATGCCATCGACCGCGATGCCGCCAAACTGATTGCCGCCAATCAACAGGATCTGACCAATGCCCGCGCTGCCGGCCTGGATGAAGCAATGCTCGACCGGCTGGCGCTGAACCCGAAAACCGTCGCATCGATGGCGGAAGGCCTGCGCCAGATAGCCACGCTGGCCGATCCGGTCGGCGAAATGACCGAGCTGAAATTCCGCCCGACCGGTATCCAGGTTGGCAAGATGCGTGTACCGCTGGGTGTGATCGGCATCATCTACGAAGCGCGGCCGAACGTGACCGCCGATGCCGCCGGCCTGTGCCTTAAATCCGGCAATGCGGCAATCCTGCGCGGCGGCAAGGAAGCAATCCTGTCGAACCAGGCGATTGCCGCTTGCGTGCGCGAAGGCCTTGCCGCCGCCGGCCTGCCGGAAACGGCAGTACAGGTGGTTGAAACCACCGACCGCGCCGCAGTCGGCGAGCTGATCACCATGCCGCAATATGTCGACGTAATCGTGCCGCGTGGCGGCAAGAGCCTGATCGCGCGCATCTCGGCCGAGGCGCGGGTGCCGGTGATCAAGCATCTGGATGGCGTGTGCCATGTGTACATCGACGATGAAGCCGATCCGGAAAAAGCCATCCGCGTGGCCGACAATGCCAAGACCCAGCGTTTTGCCCCGTGCAACACCATGGAAACGCTGCTGGTGAACGAAAATGTCGCCGAGCTGATCCTGCCGCCGCTGGCACAGATTTATCGCGACAAGGGCGTGGAACTGCGCGCTTGCCCGGCAACCCGCGACATTCTGCCGGACGCCATTGCCGCGACCGAAGAGGATTGGGCTACCGAATACAATGCGCCGATTTTGTCGATCAAGCTGGTAGCCGATCTGGATCAAGCGATCGACCACATCAACACCTACGGCTCGCAACATACCGATGCGATCGTCACCGAAAATTACACCAAAGCGCGGCGTTTCCTGCGCGAGGTCGATTCCAGCTCGGTAATGGTGAATGCATCGACGCGTTTTGCCGACGGTTTCGAGTATGGCCTGGGTGCCGAAATCGGCATTTCCACCGACAAGATCCACGCGCGCGGCCCGGTGGGGCTGGATGGCCTGACCAGCCAGAAATGGGTGGTGCTGGGCGATGGCCATGTCCGTGTCTGAGCCCGGCCACGGCTTACTTCCGGCACCGGCAGGCGTGTTGCTGGCAGATGGTTCGCCGGCGTTTGGCGGCTATGCCGGCAATATCGGCGCAGTCGAATGGAACGGGCTGAGCGGTGCGTTCAAGCGCTCCAGCCTGTGGCAGCGCTTGCACCACAAGCGTTGGCAATATGTCGGTATCGCCGGCGCCGAATGCTTTATCGGTCTGGCCATCGTCGATGCCGGCTGGGCCGCATCGGCATTTGCCTATCTGTTCGATCGCGAACAGCGACGCGTACTGGTGGATTTCTCGGCAATGGGGATTCCCGGCGTCAGCGTCAAGGTCAACCAGCATGGTGGCGCAGGCGCTTTTGCCCGTTTCAAGGGGCCCGGCGGCGAGATCATGCTGGCGCGCCCGCCCGGCAGTGCGGCGTTCGCACTCAAGCTGGATATCCGCGGTCTGCGTATCGATGCCGAACTGGACGCCGCGCCGGCCGCACCGACGCTGTCGGCGGTGATTCCGATCCAGAACGGCGTTGCCAATTGCACGCAGAAATCCGCCTGCCTGCGCGTCAGTGGGCTGGCCGAATGTCTCGACAAACGCTTCGATCTGCATGGCTACAGTGCCAGCCTCGATTACACCAACGGACTGCTGGCACGCCACACTGCATGGCGCTGGGCATCGGCGCATTGCCCGCAGCTGGGATTCAATCTGCAGTCCGGTTTCAATGGCGCGCACGAGAACATTCTCTGGCTCAATGGCCGCATGGTGCCGCTGGGCGCGGCGCAATTCGACTTCGACCCGAAACGGCCAATGCAGCCGTGGCATGTGGCAACCGATGACGGCCTGCTCGACCTGACCTTCGAACCGCACGGTGCGCGGCGCGAAAACAAGAACCTGTTGATCGCCGCCAGCGACTACATTCAGCCGATCGGGGTGTTCTCCGGGCAGGTGCGCGCCAGCCGGCACGATGCACCGACGATTGTCACCAATCTGCTGGGAGTAACCGAAGACCATCGCGCGCGCTGGTAAACACCGGCACTGCAGCTGTTCGGAAAGGGCGTCGCCATTGGGCGGCGCCCTTTGCATTTGCCGATATTGCTATTCATCTGGCATTATTCGCCCGGTCGGTAGGATTGTAGAACACAAAAAAGCGCAAGCATCCATAGAGATGCTGCCGGATAAAACGAGGAGAAGTGCATGGTCGATGCCTTGTGGCAACGCGCCGTCGAGTGTCTGACCGGGCCCGACCGCTGGTCGTACCTGGCGATTCCGTTCGTCGGTGCTTTCATTGGCTGGTTCACCAACTGGAAAGCGATCAAACTCACCTTCTATCCGCGTCGCTTCATCGGCTTGCCTCCATATCTGGGCTGGCAAGGCATCGTACCGCGCAAAGCGGAAAAAATGGCCGGGATGGCGATCGACATCATCCTGACCAAGCTGTTGCGGCTCGAAGACCTGTTCGCCAAGCTGGATCCGAAGGAAATGGCGACGCAGATGCACGATCCGCTGACCAACATCCTGCCGCAACTGATTGCCGAAACCGTTTCCGAATACGCCCCGGCGGTGTGGGATAACCTGCCCGAAGAAGCCCGTGCGTTGGCGATAGCCAAAATGCAGCAGGATGCGCCACAGGTGGTGGCCGACATTCTCGAGGAAATCCGCGCCAATCCGGCCGAAGTGCTGGATTTGCGCACCATGGTAGTGGATGCCTGCAAGCGCGACGTCGACCTGCTCAACCGGGTATTCCTTACCGTGGGCAAAAAGGAATTCCAGTTCATCGAATTTTCCGGGCTGATTTTCGGCATTCCGTTCGGCATCCTGCAGATGCTGGTGTGGTTTTATGTACAACCGTGGTGGTTTCTCACGGTCGGCGGGGCAGTGGTGGGCGGTTTCATCAACTGGCTGGCAATCGTGATGATTTTCAACCCGAAGCAGCCGCGCCGCTTCGGGCCGTTTATGCTGCACGGCCTGTTCATGCGTCGGCAGAAGGAAGTCGCCGCCGCCTACAGCAAGATGGTGGCCGAGGAACTGCTGAATACGCAGAACATTGTTGACGCGATTCTCAAGGGCCCGCTGTCGGACGGCCTGTTCCGCATCATTTCCAAGCACGTCAAGGCGGCACTGGACCGGCAGACCGAGCAGATGATGCCGTTCATCGAGTACATGATCGGCACCCAGCGCTATGTCGAGATGAAAAACCGTGCCGTCGACCGGCTGATGGCGGAAGTACCGACGGTGGTCACACCGCTGCACAATTACAGCCGCAAAGTGCTGGATATCGAAAACACCCTGCGCACCAAGCTGGAACAGATGCCGGTCAAGGATTTCGAGGACATGCTGCACCCGGTGTTCAAGGAAGACGAATGGATTCTGATCGCGCTCGGCGTGGTGCTGGGCGGCCTGGTCGGCTATCTGCAGTGGCGCCTGGGTTTCTGATCGCGGCGTTGCCAGAGCGGCTGCCGGGCCTGCAGCGGGCGAATTGTCGCGCCGATTGCACACTGTTCGCCGGTTCGCGGCGCTAAAAAGCTATAATTCGCCGATGCACCAGGCGAAATCTCCTGTCGGCGTGTTTGGCGGCACGTTCGATCCCATTCATTACGGCCATTTACGTATTGCCGAAGAACTGGCCGAGTCCGCCGGACTGGCGCATCTACACCTGATTCCGACCGGCTCGCCGCCGCACCGCGCTACCCCTGCGGTCAGCGCCGAACAGCGCCTGCAGATGGCGCGGCTGGCGGTTGGCACGCACCCGGTGCTGCAGGTGGATGCGCGCGAAGTCAGACGCAACGGGCATTGCTACACGATCGACACGCTGGCTGAACTGCGTGCCGAATACGGGCCGCATACCCCGCTGCTGCTGCTGACCGGAACCGATGCATTTCTTGGCTTGAGCAGCTGGAGCCGCTGGCAACAGTTGTTCGAGCTGGCACACATCGTCGTGGCGCAGCGCCCCGGCTTTGCCGCAGCAGACTGGGAAGCACGCATGCCGGACGAATTGCGGCAGCAGTTGCGCCAGCGCCGTCAGGACGATGTCGCTGCATTGCGCCAGATGCCTGCGGGCGGCATCGCAGCGCTGACGGTAACGCAACTGGAGATTTCCGCCACTGCACTGCGGCAGATGTTCCGCCGCGGCAACAGCCCGCGTTACTTATTGCCGGATGCAGTCATCGACTTTATCCGGAACCAGAAACTATATATCTGAAAAGCCTAAGCACTGCATGGATACTGAAAACCTGAAAAAACTCGCCATCGATGCCCTGGAAGACATCAAGGCCAAGGACATTCTCACCCTGGACGTGAGCAAACTCAGCTCGCTGTTCGAATGCCTGATCATCGCCAGCGGCGACTCCAACCGCCAGGTCAAGGCACTGGCCAATAACGTACGCGAAAAGGTCAAGGAAGCCGGCGGCGACATCATTGGCGTCGAAGGCGAACAGACCGGCGAATGGGTACTGGTCGATTGCGGCAACGTAGTAGTGCATGTCATGCAGCCGGCGGTGCGCGATTATTACAATATCGAAGGCCTGTGGGGCGGTCAGAAGCCGGCGTTTGTTCCGCAGCAGGCGGCCAACTGGCGTGACCACTGATCCCGATCGCCCGGCGTGAAAATCCACTTGCTCGCGGTCGGCACCAAGATGCCCGGCTGGGTTGACGAGGCTTATGCCGAGTACGCCAAACGCCTGCCGCGCGAATGCGCGCTGACACTGACCGAAATCAAACCGGAAAAGCGTGTCGGCGGCAAGACTGCGGCGCAAGTGATGGAGGCGGAAAAGACTCGCATCCTTGCCGCTGTGCCGCAATCGGCGCGGCTGATCGTGCTCGATGAGCGCGGCGAGAACTGGACCACCGCCAGATTGTCGCAGAATCTGAACGATTGGCTGGGCGGTGGGCGCGATGTGGCAATCGTCATCGGCGGAGCCGACGGGCTCGATCCGGAGGTCAAGCAGCGTGCCGAGCGCCTGCTACAGCTGTCGGCAATGACGCTGCCGCACGGTATGGTGCGGGTACTGCTGGCCGAACAGGTGTACCGCGCCTGGTCGCTGCTCAACAATCATCCCTATCATCGCGAATAAACATGAGCACCAATATCTATCTGGCCTCGGCCAGCCCTCGTCGGCGCGAACTGCTTGAGCAGCTCGGCATCCTGATCGAAGTGCTGCGCACCGACATCGACGAAACGCCGTTGCCGGGCGAGGTGCCGCTGGCGTATACCGAGCGCCTGGCACGCAACAAAGCCGAGGCCGGCTGGCTCAAGGTCAAACAGTTCGGCCTGCCGGAACGGCCGCTGCTGGCCGCCGATACCACCGTGGTGCTGGATGGCACGATCATCGGCAAGCCGGAGTCGGCCGAGCATGCGCGCCGGATACTGCAACAGTTGTCCGGCCGCGAACACCAGGTGCTGACCTCGGTTGCGCTCAAGCAGGGCGAGCGTTGTGCGCTGGCTACCACAACCAGTACGGTGCAGTTTCGCACCCTGCTGGCCAACGAGATCGATCATTACATCATTTCCGGAGAACCGATGGACAAGGCCGGTGCTTATGGCATTCAGGGCGTGGCGGCGATGTTCGTCAACGCAGTACAAGGCAGCTACACCGGCATCGTCGGCCTGCCGCTGGCGGAAACCGTATGCATGTTGCGTGAATTCGGTATCGAGGTAATGGGCGCATGAGAGAAAATATCCTGATCAACGTCACCCCGCAGGAAGCGCGCGTGGCGGTAATGAGCGAAGGTGTGGTGCAGGAAATCCACCTGGAACGCGCCGCCCATCGCGGGCTGGTAGGCAACATCTATCTCGGCCAGGTGCGCCGGGTGCTGCCGGGCATGCAGTCGGCGTTCATCGAAATCGGCCTGGAGCGCGCCGCATTCCTGCATATTGCCGACGTGATCGAACAGCGCCAGCTGCCGGCCGGCACGCATCGCATCGAGCAATTGATGTTTGAAGGCCAGACGGTACTGGTGCAAGTGATCAAGGATCCGATCGGCACCAAGGGCGCGCGCCTGTCGACGCAGATCAGTATTGCCGGGCGCTATCTGGTGCATTTGCCGCAGGAAGACCATATCGGTATCTCGCAGCGCATTGCCGACGAGGAAGAACGCGAACACCTGCGCGAGCGGCTGGAGTCGCTGCTGCCGCCGGATACGCCGCATGGCTACATCCTGCGCACCAGCGCCGAATCGGCCAGCGATGAGGAGCTGCGTGCCGACATCGACTACCTGCGCCGCATCTGGGAAGACATCCGCGCCAAGGCGCAAACCATGCCGGCGCAATCGCTGCTGTATCAGGATCTGTCGCTGCCGATGCGGGTACTGCGCGACTTCGTCAATCAGGAAACCGAGCGGGTAATGGTCGACTCACGCGAAACTTTCCAGAAAATGAGCGACTTTGCCCATGCCTATGTCGCCCGTGCCGTGCCGCTGGTACAGCATTATACCGGCGACCGGCCCTTGTTCGAGCTGCATGGCGTGGAAGCGGAAATCGAGCGCGCACTGTCGCGCCGCGTCAATCTCAAGTTCGGCGGCTACCTGATCCTCGACCAGACCGAGGCGATGACCACCATCGACGTCAACACCGGCGGTTTTGTCGGCACGCGCAGCTTCGACGAAACCATTTTCAAGACCAATCTCGAAGCCACTCAGGTGATCGCCCGCCAGCTGCGGCTGCGCAATCTGGGCGGCATCATCATCGTCGATTTCATCGACATGGAGCTGGAAGAGCACCGACAGGCGGTGCTGGCCGAGCTGACCAAGGCACTGGCGAAAGACCGCACCAAAATCACCATCAACGGTTTTACCAGCCTCGGTCTGGTGGAAATCACCCGCAAACGCACCCGCGAAAGCCTGGCGCATCAGCTGTGCGAGCCGTGCCCGACCTGTCAGGGGCGTGGCGAAATCAAGACCGCGCAAACCGTATGCTTCGAAGTACTGCGCGAAATCCTGCGCGAAGCGCGCCAGTACAATGCCAAGGAGTACCGCATTCTTGCAGCGCAATCGGTGATCGACATGTTTCTCGATGAAGAGTCGCACAGTCTGGCGCAACTGGCCGACTTCATCGGCAAGCCGATTTCGCTGCAGGTGGAAACGGTTTACAGCCAGGAGCAGTTCGACGTAGTGCTGGTGTAAACGCGGCACGGGCAACCTCTGCCCGCCGTATGCGCCACTGCCCTGAACGCAGCTCTGGCAGCGGTCTGCAGCCTTGCCTGC
>CALMFQ010000436.1 GCA_937863215.1 uncultured Pseudomonadota bacterium | reverse complement strand
GCGAATTCAGTGCCGACGATTTGCTGGGCGAAATTTTCAGCCGCTTTTGCATCGGCAAATAAGTGCATGGCCGCAAGCCGCATTGACATTGCCTCGCAGGCCGGCCTGCAGGCCAATACCAGAGCGGCCTGCAGGGCAGCGGCCGGTTACATGACCAAGTAGTGGCTGCCGCACACCTTGCCCAACCGGGCCGATGCCTTGTATGGTTGCGGCTTTGTTTATGACGAGAAAATAATGAAGACGATCATTGCTCTGCTGACAGCGCTGTCTGCGCTGGGCGCCGGCGCGACGGAAGTGGAACTGAGTTCGGTGGCGCCGGATATCCAGCCGAAAGCGGTGGAGCTGAAGCTGGACAAGGGCGGCAAGGCGAAAAAGCCGGTGGGCAAATTGTCTACCGGCAAAGAGCCGGTGCAATACCAGCAGCTGAATCAGGAATACGCCAAAGCGCCGAAACTGGTAGACCCGAACCGTCCGGCCGGCTCAACCGCGCGCTGTATGGATGGCACTTACGGCTTTCCCGGCAAGAACGGCGCCTGCTACAAGCACGGAGGCGTATCGGCCTGGCTGCAGTAACAGCAAACGGGCCCGCAGGCCCGTGTTGCTTGCTGTCGCGACGCGGCGCGATCAGCGGTGTTCGGCGTCGTGTTTTTCGCGATAGATGTCGCGGCTGCTCTGATTCAGATCCTGCTGTACATCCTTGCGCTCGGCCTTGGTGAATTTGCCGTCGGCACGATAGGCGCGTTCTTCGGTGCGAATCGCTTTACGCTCGGCGCGCAGGCTCTTGGCTTCGTCCTTGGTCAGTTCGCCGGATTGCACGCCTTGTGCAATGCGCTCGCCCTGCCGATGCTGGCGCTGGTTGATCGAATCGGCGAATGCACTGCCGGCAGCGATGGTTGCAATAGTTGCGATCAGTACGGTAACCAGTTTCACGATGTTTCTCCTTAAAAGCTTTCACATTGACAGTTTGGCGGGCTATTGGCTTGCCCGGTGTGCTAATGATCGCTGACGGCAGTAAACAATGTATTTGCCCGTTGGCCAATTTGTAAAAAAGTCTGCCCAAGCGCGTGTTCCGACACGTTTTGTCACAATTGGCATCGGCTACGCCAGACGAACGGGAATTTGAACGGTTGCCAGCATCCGCCCGGCACCTGAACGCGGCCATGAACCTATATCGACACGGAGTCTGGCAGCAGCGTAACCATGACGTAATCCGGGTGTGGTCAACCAGACGGAAAAATGCCGCGATTTGAGCTGGTTCGGCATCGATTGTTTCTCCTGTTTTTTTACCGCAGACTATGCCGGAAACCCCGGCGGCCCGGCTCGTCAGGTCGGCAGTACGGCTGTGGATGAATGCCGGTCAATAACCCTGCCGTGTCAACGGATTTCCGCGCCGAACGTTAACTGTAGCGCCTTACGGCGCTTTCCCCTCTTTCTCAGAATCGTTCCATGCCCTTCGAAGCTGCTGCACCCCTGATCGTTCGTGGCCCCGACCGCCCCGACCTGTTGCTCGACGAAACCCTGGCCGACCTGTTCGAAGCCACTGCACAACGTTGCCCGGACAAAATCGCGCTGACATTTGCCGATCGCACGCTGACCTACGCCGAGCTGAACCACGCCGCCGACCGCGCTGCGCATCACCTGATTGCCGCCGGTGTGCGGCCGGGCCAGCTGGTCGGCCTGTGGCTGCCGCGCGGCCTCGACCTGCTGGTGATGCAGCTGGCGATTGCCAAGGCCGGCGCCGGCTGGCTGCCGTTCGATGCCGATACGCCGGTTGAGCGCATCGGCGTCTGTCTTGACGACGCCAGCGCCAGCGGCATCGTGGTTGCCAGCGAATGGCTGGAAACCGAGCTGGCGCTGCCGGTACCGTTGTTCGGCCACCGCGATCTGGAGCCGGAGCCCGATGGCCCGCTGCTGCGGCGCAACGGGCTGCGGCCGGAGCACCCGGCGTATGTGATCTACACCTCGGGTTCGACCGGCAAGCCGAAAGGCATCCTGATCAATCAGGGCAGCATCTGCCATTTTTTGCGCAGCGAAAACAGCGTGCTCGGCGTGCGCGAAGACGACAAGGTGTATCAGGGCTTCTCGGTGGCATTCGACATGTCGTTCGAGGAAATCTGGATTTCCTATCTGGTCGGCGCCAGCCTGTGGATCGCGCCGAAATGCGTGGTCAGCGACCCGGACGCGCTGCCGGACGCACTGGAGCGCAACCGGATCAGCGTGCTGCACGCAGTACCGACGCTGCTGGCGCTGTTCCCGCGCGATGTGCCGGGGCTGCGCATCATCAACCTTGGCGGCGAAATGTGTCCGGAAGCGCTGGTGGAGCGCTGGGCCACGCCCAGCCGCCAGCTGTTCAACACCTATGGCCCGACCGAAGCCACGGTGTCGGCCAGCCTGGCCGAGCTGCGCCGCGGCCAGCCGGTCAGCATCGGCAAACCGCTGCCGAACTACGGTCTGCTGGTATTGGGCGAAAACAACCTGCCGCTCGGCGTCGGCGAAACCGGTGAGCTGTGCATCGTCGGACCGGGTGTGGCGCATGGCTATCTGGGCCGGCCGGAGCTGACGGCGGAAAAATTCATCACCAACCCGTGGGCCGAAACACCAAGCGAAAACCGCCTGTACCGCACCGGCGATCTGGCGCTGATCGACGCACACGAGCAGGTACATTGCCTCGGCCGTGCCGACGATCAGGTAAAAATCCGCGGCTTCCGCGTTGAATTGGGTGAAATCGAAGCGGTGCTGTGCAAGCAGCCAGGGATCGGCACCGCTGCCGTGGTGGTACGGCAGGAAGAAGGCGTCGATCAGCTGGTGGCGTTTCTCGGTGCCGAAAGCGGCGGCCAGATCGACCGCGTGGCGCTACGCAACGCCTTGAAAGCCTGCCTGCCGCCGTACATGGTGCCGACGCGTTTCGAAGCGGTAGAACAGATGCCGCGCCTGACTTCCGGCAAAATCGACCGCAAGGCGCTACGGGCAATGGAACTGGCGGCAATGCCACCGAGCGCGAGCGGCGACGAGCCGCAGACCGATGCCGAAGCGGCGCTGTTCGAGGCGCTGGGCAAGCTGTTTCCCGGCCAGCCGCTGCTGCGCAGTGCCGATTTTTTCGACGATCTCGGCGGCCATTCGCTGCTGGCGGCGCGGCTGGTATCGCGACTGCGTGCCGACGCGCGCTATGTCGGGGTCACGGTCAACGATGTTTACCGCAACCGCACCCTGGGGCAGATTGCCGACGCCATCGGTGCCAGCTCTTCCGCCGCGGCCGCCAACGAACCGCTCTCCGAGGTGCCGGCGATTCCGGCATGGCGCCGCTGGGCTTGCGGGCTGGCGCAGGCGGCGGTATTGCCGCACCTGATCTGGCTGCGCATCGGCCACTGGCTGGCGCCGTTCTTCGTTTACCACTACCTGACCGGCGATGAAGGCGACAGCATCTGGCGCGCCATCGGTGCCGCGCTGCTGACCTTTGTCGGTGCGCAGCTGCTGGCATTCGCCGCCGCCGTAATCGGCCGCCGCCTGATTCTGGCGCGGGTCAAGCCGGGGCGCTATCCGTTGTGGGGCATTACCTATTTCCGCTGGTGGTTGTCCGACCGGCTGACCGACATCGCCCCTGCCTATCTGCTATCCGGTTCGTCGCTGCAGGTGTGGTACATGCGCCTGCTCGGCGCGCGTATCGGCAAGGATGTGGTGATCGGCTCGGTGCGGCTGCGCGTGCCGAGCCTGCTCAGCGTCGGTGACGGCGCCAGCATCGGCAACGCGGTGAATCTGGAGAATGCCCGCGTCGAACGCGGCGAGCTGGTGATCGGCCGCATCCGCATCGGCCGCGAAGGCTATGTCGGCTCGTACGCGGTGATGGAAGGCAATACTTCGGTCGCCGATCTGGGGCGGCTGGACGGCCTGTCGGCACTGGCGGACGGCCAGCACCTGCCGACCGGCGAGCACTGGATCGGCTCGCCGGCACGCAAGCACGGCATGGTCGATCGCAGCCACCGGCCACAGCGCCCGCCAGTCAGCGCTGCGCGCAAGCTATTCGAGGCGGGCTTCTATTCGCTGGGGGCGGTGCTGATCGCAGCGCTGTTCTTCATTCCGATCTTCCCCACCTTCATTCTGGTCGACTGGCTCGACGAACACCTGCTGGCGGGGCTGACCGGGCGCCAGAACGCACTGATGACCGCGCTGCGCTACTTCGTGCTGGCGCTGCCGGCAAGCGCGATGCTGACCTTGCTCACCGCCCTGCTGTCGGCGGCGATCCGCTGGATTGCGCTGCCGCGGCTGCAGGCCGGCAGCTGGCCGGTGCACAGCGCCACCTATTACCGCAAATGGCTGGCCAACCAGATTCAGGAATGCAGCCTGCAGATCATGCACGGCGTTTACGCCACTGTGTATGCGCCGATGTGGTACCGCCTGCTCGGCGCCAAGGTGGGCAAGAATGCGGAAATCTCCACCGCCATGGGCGTGGTGCCGGACATGCTGACGCTGGGCGACGATACCTTCATTGCCGATGCGGTCATGCTCGGCGACGATGAAGTCGATGGCGGCTGGATGACGCTGCAGCCGACGGTGATCGGCAACCGCAGCTTTGTCGGCAACGGCGCCTACGTGCCGGATGGCACCGAGCTGCCGGAAAACGTGTTGATTGGCGTGCAAAGCCGCACCCCAAGCAACGATGCGATCCGCGAAGGCGATACCTGGATGGGTTCACCGTCGCTGCGCTTGCCGGCCCGCGAGACCATCAGCGGCTTCCCCGAGCACCTGACTTTCAATCCGTCGTGGAAACGCCGGCTGGCGCGCGCCACCATCGAGGCAATGCGCATCGTGCTGCCGCTGGCGCTGACCATCGGCGTCGGTTACCTGATCGTGCTCGAATCGTTCCGCGACGTCGGCAACGACTCGATCGCTGCCTTCATCGAAGATCTGGCAATCGGCGGGCTTATCTATGGCATCGGCGCATTCCTGCTGGTATTCACCCTCAAATGGCTGCTGATCGGCCGCTACCAGCCGCGCGCAGTGCCGATGTGGACGTCGTTCGTCTGGCTCAGCGAAGCGGTAACCAATCTGTACGAAGCGATTGCGGTGCCGAACTTTGTCGACCTGCTGCGCGGTACGCCGATGATCGTGCCGGTGCTGCGCCTGCTGGGGGCAAAAATCGGCCGTGGCGCCTATCTCGACAGTACCGACATCACCGAATTCGACTGCGCCGAAATCGGCGACCACGCCGAAATCAACGCCTGGGCCGGGCCGCAGACGCACCTGTTCGAAGACCGCATCATGAAGATCGGCCGCGTGCGCATCGGCGCCAATACCACCGTGCGCAGCCGCAGCACCGTGCTCTACGACGCCGAAGTCGGCGACGGCGCCCTGCTCGGCCCGCTGACACTGGTGCTGAAAGGCGAACGCATCCCGCCGGCCAGCGCCTGGCTGGGCTCACCGGCACAACCGGGGCGGCGCTGACAACTGCGCTGCGGCAGAAAAAACGGCCAATCCATTGACAGGATTGGCCGTTGTTACATCCGCATCCGCTGTGTAGGCGAAAAGTTACTTGATCCAGACCGTCTTGGCGTTGACGAATTCGTGGATGCCGTGGCCCGACAGTTCGCGACCGTAGCCCGATGCCTTGATGCCGCCGAACGGCAGGCGCGGATCGGATTTCACCAGGCTGTTGATATAAGCATTGCCGGCCTCGATACGCGCCGCAACTGCCTGCGCGCGCTGCAAGTCGCGGCTCCAGATACTGCTGCCGAGGCCGAAGCGGGTATCGTTGGCAATGCGGATCGCATCGGCTTCGTCTCTGGCGCGCAGCACCAGCGCCACCGGGCCGAAGATTTCCTCGTCGTAGGCGCGCATGCCGGGCTGCACACGATCCAGCAACGATGGAGCATAAAAAGCGCCGGCGCCATCAAGCGGTTCGCAGCCGAGCAACGGCACCGCGCCGGCGCGGATCGAATCCTGCACCTGCTGATGCAGCTCGTCGCGCAGGTCTGCGCGCGCCAGCGGTGCCAGTGTGGTGGTATCGTCGAGCGGATCGCCGCATTGCAGCCGGGCGATTTCCGTCTGCAGCCGGGCAACAAACAGGTCGGCGATTTCCGGCACGACGATGAAGCGCTTGGCGGAAATGCACGACTGGCCGGCATTGGTGAAGCGCGCCGGCACAGCCTGGGCAACCGCCCAGTCGAGATCGGCATCGGCGAGGACGATGAACGGGTCCGAACCGCCCAGCTCCAGCACCGATTTCTTCATCGCCATGCCTGCAGCGCCGGCCACCTGGCGGCCGGCGGCCTCCGAGCCGGTCAGCGTGACCGCCTGCACATGCGGCGAAGCGATCGCCTCGGCCACCTGCGCCGAATCGATCAGCAATGTACGGAAAATATTGTCCGGCAGACCGGCATCGCGGCAGATCCGCTCGATTTCCAGCGCACATTGCGGCACGTTCGACGCATGCTTGAGCACGCAGGCATTGCCCGCCATCAGCGCCGGCGCGACATAGCGGAACACCTGCCAGAACGGATAATTCCACGGCATCACGCCAAGCAGCACGCCCAGCGGCTGGTACAGCACGTAGCTGTGACTGGCGTCGGACGGCATCACCTGCGGCGCCAGCTGGCGTTCCGCCTCGTCGGCGTAGAAATTGCACACCAGTGCCGATTTTTCCACCTCGGCAATCGCTTCGCGCCGCAGCTTGCCCATTTCCAGCGTGATCAGTCCGGCGTAACGCTCGCGATTGAGCAGCAGACAATGCGCGATGCGGCGCAGATAGGCGCCACGCTCGGCGAAGCTCAGCGCGGCCCAGTCAGGCTGGGCGGCAGCGACTTGTTGCAGGGTATCGGCAAGGCGAGCCCGGTCGAAACCGGGAAACTGCTGCAAAACCTCTCCAGTGGCAGGATTGAGGCTGACGTACGGCATCCGTGTGGTATCCTTCAAATGCGCAGGCGGAATACTCGCATGCACATGCAATAATCCCGTTGCGGTAGAAGCATCACTTTGTCGGCGCCTGCTAGTCGTGCTATAGCACTGGCTGTGGCTTGCCTTTGCGTGCTGTGTCTACGCCCGGGAATACCACCCGAAACACGCCGAATTCCACGAAACCCACAATTTTACCTTAGCCATGAAACGAATAGGGCTCGGCCTGCTGTTATTTTTTACCTTGGCGCACGGCGCCGCGGCAAATACCCAAACCGATCTGGAAGCAGCCAAAGAAGCAGTACGCAGCCGCGACACCGGCAAACTGGAGCGGCTTGCCGACAAATTGCAGGGCGATCCACTGGAAATCTACCCGCGCTACTGGCTGCTGACGACGCAGATCGACACCATTGGCGATGCGCAGGTGCGCACCTTCCTGCAAACCTTCCCCGGCAGCCTGCTGGCGGACAAATTGCGCGGCGACTGGCTCAAGGCACTGGGCAAGGCCGGGCGCTGGGAAATCTTCTCGGCCGAATATCCGGCGCTGATCAGCCCGGATACCGAACTCGAATGCTTCAATCTGCAGGCGCGCAACGCGCGTCAGGAAACCGAGGCGCTGACGCTGGCGAAACGCCTGTGGTTCAGCGGCAAGGACATGCCGGAATCGTGCGGCCAGCTGTTCGATTACCTGCGGCAGAACCAGTTGCTCAGCAAGGACGACATCTGGGAACGCGCCCGGCTCGGGCTGGAGGCCAACAACATGGCGCTGGTGCGGCGCATGATGGCGCTGCTGCCGGCGGCCGAGACATTGCCGCTGAAACAGCTCGACAGCGTTGCCGCCAACCCGGCGCTGGCGCTGAAAAAGCAGCAGTTGTCGCTGGCCAGCCGCGGTAGCCGCGAGCTGGCGATGTTTGCGCTGTACCGGCTGGCGCGCAGCGACGCCGATCTGGCCGCCGAATACTGGAACCAGATGGGCAAGCAGGTCAGTGAGGCCGACCGCCACTACGTGTGGGCACAGATCGCGTTCAACGCCGCGCGCAAACACAATCCGCAAGCGCTGGCCTGGTATCGCGAAGGCGCCCAGGCGCGGCTCGACAAGAACCAGCTGGAATGGAAAGTGCGCGCCGCGCTGCGGCTGCAGGACTGGGCCACGGTGCTCGCCACCATCGACACCATGCCGGCGGCGCAGCAAAGCGAACCGGCCTGGCGCTACTGGAAAGCCCGCGCACTACGACAGCAGAACCGGATACTGGAAGCCAACCAGATCCTCGCGCCGCTGTCGGCCGAGCACCACTACTACGGCCTGCTGGCACGCGAAGACCTGGGCAGCGTGATCGAAACCGCTGCGGTGCGTTACAAGCCTTCGGACAGCGAAATCCGCGCGATGCAACAGCTGCCGAGTATCCAGCGCGCGCTGGCGCTGTACAAGATGGACTGGCGCAGCGAAGCCACGCGCGAATGGAACTGGGGCATGCGCGGGCTGGAAGACCAGCAGCTGCTGGCCGCAGCCGAGCTGGCGGCGCGCAATAACTGGTACGACCGCGCCATCTATGCGGCCGAGCGCACCGTCAACGTGCACGATTTCAGCCTGCGTTATGTCGCCCCCTATCGCGATGTGGTCAGCGAATACGCCAGGCAGGTCGGACTGGACGATGCCTGGGTCTTCGGCCTGATGCGCCAGGAAAGCCGGTTCGTGCAGGTGGCGCGCTCCGGCGTCGGCGCCTCGGGCTTGATGCAGCTGATGCCGGCAACGGCGCGCTGGGTTGCCGCCAAGCTGGGGATCAAACACTTCCAGCAGGGCATGGTCAATGAGATCGGCACCAATGTGCAGCTCGGCACCTATTACCTGAAAACCGTGCAGAATTCGCTGGGCGGACTACCGGTGCTGGCCACCGCGGCGTACAACGCCGGCCCCGGCCGCGCGCGCGCCTGGCAGGCCAATGTGCCGCTGGAGGGAGCCATTTACGCCGAAACCATCCCGTTCGACGAAACCCGCGATTACGTGAAAAAAGTGATGGCAAACGCAGTGCATTACGCCAAGGTATTCAACCACGAGGCACTGCCACTGAAAACGCGCCTCGGCACCATTCCCGCCCGCGGCGCACAAGCCGCAACCGCCGACGACATTCCCTGATCCGGCACGGCGATGCACGTCGGCCATGGCCAGGAGCCGCACCGCCGGGCCCGGCCGACACATCCGCAATACAGCAAGCGTTCACGCAGCAAGCCGCAGCCATAGCCACTCCTGGCAGAAACAACATTCGACAATACGGATACAGGCCAATATATTGATTACGCGGCGAAACCGGCACGATTGCAACGCCCCGCCCGATATGACATATTGATATCCGGCACAATCAAAACCATAAATCCGGAATTCAAGACCATGCACAAGCCTGTCATTCAAGCCGCCCTGGCGGCCCTGTTCATTGCCACCCCGCACTGGCGAACAGCAATACCGTCACCTTTGAAGACCTGCCGCTGTACCAGCCTGCAGCAAGTTTCAGCTCCGGCGGCTTCACTTTTTCCAGCAGCTGGTACGGCAACGTCTACGACAATCAGGAAGTCATCCACCTGGATGGCGTGAACGTCTACAACGGCACCCAGTACCTGATCTGGGGCTGGGGTGCGGGCGGGGTACTCGACATCCGCCGCGACGATAATGCACAGTTCGATCTGGCCAGCCTGGATCTGGGTAACAGCTATACACCAACGGCGGTGGCGCAGTCTCTCTGAGCGCAGATTTCGCCAGCGGTGGCAAGTTCACCACCACGCTGGCGCTGAGTGACTCGTTCCAGACATTCAAACTGGGGTTAAGCGGGCTGTCGGCGCTACATCTCAGTCGGGTCGAAGACGGCACCTGGAGCAGTTATACGGCACTGGACAATCTCAATGTAGCCGCGGTGCCGGAGCCGGAAACCTACGCCATGCTGCTGGTCGGTCTGACGGTAGTCGGGTTGGCCACGCAACGGCGCAAAAACCGACAGCCCTGAGCACCTGTTCACCGCCTTGCCCCCCACCCGCGATCGGGGTTCATACGCAGCCTGAAAGCCGCCGTTTACCGCTGTAACCGGCGGCTCTTGCGGCGGAGCGGTCACGCTGCCGCTCCGAGATGCTGCACCCAAGTCTCGAATTCACCACCCGGCATCGGCCGGCTGATCAGATAGCCCTGTGCCCGCTGGCATCCCTCGGCACGGAGAAAGCTCCACTGCGCCGCGGTTTCCACGCCTTCGGCAATCACCTCCAGCCCGAGATTGCCGCCCAGTGCAATGATGGTGCGACAGATCGCCGCATCGTTGGCATCGGACAGTACGTCGCGGGCGAATGATTGATCGATCTTGATCTGGCTGAACGGCAGGCGTTTCAGATAACTGAGACAGGAAAACCCGGTACCAAAATCATCCAGCGAGAACTGGATGCCGATTGCGCGCAACTGCTGCATCTTGGCGATGGCTTCGTCGACATGGTCGATCAGCATGCTTTCGGTCAGCTCCAGCTTGAGCAGCGCCGGGTTGACGCCATAAAACCCGATCATCTGCCGCACTTCCTCGACAAACGTCGGCAGACCGAACTGGCGCGCGCTGACGTTGACCGCCAGCGTCAGCCGCGCCAGCAGCGGATTGTGCTGCCACTGCTGCAGCCGCATGCAGGCTTCGCGCAGCACGCGATGCCCGATCGGCAGAATCAGCCCGGTTTCTTCCGCCAGCGGGATAAAGCTCGCCGGCGATACGGCCCCATGTTTGGCACTGTTCCAGCGCACCAGGGCTTCGGCGCCGATGCACTTGCCCTGGGAATCGATCTGCGGCTGGTAGTGCAGTATGAATTCCTCGTTGAATACCGCATGCTGCAGCTCCACTTCCAGCGCCATGCGCGATTCGATATTGGCCTGCGTCTGCGGATCGAAAAAACGCACCGTGTCGCGCCCCGCAGCCTTGGCCTGATACATGGCCAAATCGGCGCGCTTGAGCAGTTCGTCGCTGCTGACCTCGTGGCCACGAAACAGCGCGATGCCGATACTGGTGGAGCCGCGATAGGCAAATCCGTCCAGATCGTATTCGACCCGTAGCATTTCGACGATTTTTTCCGCCGCATGCATGGCCTGGCTGCTCGCCTCGCGGCTGTCTTCACTGAGCTGCTCCAGAATCACCACAAACTCATCGCCACCGAGGCGGGCCACGGTATCGCCTTCGCGCACCGCCCGCCGCAACCGGTCGGCAGTTTCCACCAGCAGCCTGTCGCCAAGCTGATGGCCGCGCGTATCGTTGAGTGTCTTGAACTTGTCCAGATCGAGAAACAGCAAGGCGCGGTAACGCTGGCTGCGCTCACTGTTGGCCATGCTCTGCTGCAGCCGGTCGATGAATACGCGGCGGTTGGGCAATCTGGTCAGGGCATCGGAAAATGCCAGCTGCTCGATCTGCATTTCGGCCTGCCGGCGCTCGCTAATATCGCGCGACAGCACAATGAACGAGCATCTGCCGCTGCGAAAATCCACCTTGCGCGCCACCGACAGCTCGAACCAGACTTCGCCGGCCGGCACCTGCAGACAAATCTGCGTGCCGTAGGCCACACCTTTTGTGGCCGGCTTCCCGCAGCGCCGCCAGCACCGCATCGGCCGCCGGAGCCGGCAGTACCTCGCACACGGTGCGGCCGATGAATTGCGGGTACGGCACGATCAGCAAGTCCTGGTTCAGTGCCCGGTAATCCAGATAGCGGCCATCGATGTCGAGCTCGAACAGCAGGTCGGGAATCGCTTTCAGCAAGGCAGCCAGATGCTCGTTCGATTCACGTGTGGCATCCAGGCTCTGCAGCTGCAATTGCATCTGCCAGTAGCGGCGGATGCTGAAATACAGCAGCAACGCCCCGCCCGCCAGCGCACCGAGAAAAATGCCGCCGATCCAGCATTCGTGCCGCCACGGCGCAAGATAATCCTCTTCCGCCAGGCCAACCGAGACAAACACCGGATAATCGCCAATGCGCTGGTAGGTCAGGGTCCGCATGCGCCCATCGACAGCACTGCGTGCCGAATCGGTGGCAACGCGCTTGCCGGCGGCCAGCGCCGCAAGAATCTCCGGCGCCCGCACTCTGATCAGCTGCTCCTCCTGCAACTCGGCCAGCTCCGGGTAACGCAGCAGCACCCGGCGCTCCCGGTCGAACATCACAATCACGCCATGCTCGCCCAGTTTCAACGAGCCGAGCACGCGCATCAGCATATCCTTGCTGGTGTTGATGTACACCGCGCCGCCAAACGCACCGTCCGGATACTGCAACGGCCGCAGGATAGGCAGCACCCACTGCCCGGTGATGCGCGACTTGACCGGCAAACCGAAGACCAGCGTGCGCTGGTTGCGTACGCGCTGGAAAAATTCACGATTGTCGAGATTGGGAGCCAATGCCTGATTGACGCTTTCGCCATAGGCCACAGTGCCATTCCGGTCGGTAGCGCGTACGGCGATTGCATCGGGCACGCGCTGGCGCAACGTGCGTAGATACGCGGAAAAGCTGTCCGGATCGAATTGCTGTTGCTGCTGCAGCAAGCGGAATTCGTCGGTGGCACTCTGCAGTGCCAGATCGGTAGCCTGAAAATGCCCATGCAGATAGTTTGCCAGGCTCAGCGCCAGATTCTGCGACGTCTCGGCGGCGCTGGCCTGGTAGCGCTGGTAGCTGCCGTTGAGCAGATAGATGACCAGTGCCGTAGCGGCAAGCGACATACCGGCGATGGCGATAGCCACCATGCGATTGGAATTGCGCAATACAACAGGACTGCTGCTTTCCACAACAAACCCTTTTCTGTTTGAACTGCGAATCCGGATTGGCTCACATGGCAGGTGCGGCGACAGGAATGCCGCTGTGGCCGGATGGAATTTGCCGGGGTTGGCACAGATAACGCCAGGACAGCAGAGACAACCCCGCAACCTGCTTTTGATCTATTTTGAACAGGTTGAATGACAAGCGCACGCAGTGCATATATGGCACCGGCGACGAACCGTGCAGCAGATTAATACTGGCGCAGCCAGCCGGCAAGCGCAAGTTTGCAACCATGGCAACGGAACAGGAGGACGATATGAGCGGCAGCAGATTTCCGACGCTATTCATTTCCCACGGTGGCGGCCCTTGGCCGTGGGTGGACGATATGCGACCGCTGTTCGCACTGAGCGAAGCCAGCCTGCGGCAACTGCCGCAGACATTGCCGGGGCGGCCGCTGGCGGTGCTGGTCATCAGCGGTCACTGGGAAGCGCCACGGTTCAGCGTTGCCACCGCCGAGCATCCGCCAACGCTGTACGACTATTACGGCTTTCCCGCGCACACTTACCAGATTCAATATCCGGCGCCCGGCTCGCCGCAACTGGCACGGCGTGTCAGCGCCTTGCTCGGCCAGGCCGGCATCGCCTGCGACAGCGACGCGCTGCGCGGCTTTGACCACGGAGCGTTTGTGCCGCTGGCGCTGATGTATCCGCAAGCGGACATTCCGGTGCTGATGCTGTCGCTGCGCTCAAGCTACGATCCGCTCGAACACCTGCGGCTCGGTGCTGCACTGCAACCATTGCGCGACGAGGGCGTGCTGATCCTCGGCAGCGGGCTGAGCTATCACAATATGCGCGGCTTCGGCCGGCCGGAATCGCTGGCCGTATCGATGCAGTTCGAGGATTATCTGCACCGCGCCGTCTGCGCCACGCCGCAGTTGCGCAATGAAATGCTGGCCAACTGGAGCGCCGCGCCCGCGGCACGGGCCGCGCATCCGCGCGAGGACCACCTGCTGCCGCTAATGGTAGCGGCTGGCGCCGCTGGCGACGATATCGGCCGACGACTGTTGCTCGACCGGGCGCTGGAAGTCGTGATGGCGTCCTACCGGTTCGGCTGAGCCGGATGCAAAAAAGGGCGCCACGCGGGCGCCCGGTCACGACAGAGGGTCGCCACG
>CALMFQ010000435.1 GCA_937863215.1 uncultured Pseudomonadota bacterium | reverse complement strand
AACCATGACCGGCGAACGCTGCGTATAGTCCGACCAGATTTCCGCCGCAGTGAACAGGCCGCCGGCGGCAACCGATACCACGTTGCCGATGTTGCGCTGGCGGACGAAATCGATCAGCTCGGTCTGCTGGACCTGATAGCCGCCCCATGAATCGGCGGTGAGCAGGAACTCGGTTTTCAGCTCCGGCGGAAAATCCGGCTCACGCGCCAGATTGAGCGGCACGCGCGTCATCGACGATTCGCCGGCAATCATGTTCCACACCACGCCGGGCGCTGCCAGCTGCCCCTTGAGCCACGCCATCTGACCATCACCGAGAATTTTCTGCGCACTGGTGCTGTAGCGCCCCAATTCCGCGACAACCGGCAACACCCGGCTACCGACCGAGCCGGGCTGATTCAGCGGCGCATGCGCCACCGCTTCCGGAATCGCATGATCGGTACGCTGCAGACGCTGCTCGGTCAGCATCAGGTTGAGCAGATTGCCGAAACGGAAGTTGCGGTACAGCTTGATGCTGGAGAAATCGCTATTGCCCGGATCGTAGCTGACATCGCCCCAGTCCAGCGGCATGTATTGCATCCACGCCGCCAGCGCCGCCAGCAACCGGTCGCGCTGCTCGGTATTGGCATTGCTGTAGGTTTCGTGCGCCTGCCACGAGTCGTTGCTGAAGTCGTTGTCGCCGAACATCGGCAGCAAGGTGAACGTCGCCAGCAACTTCTGCAGCCGCGAGTCGGTACGATAGATCTGCTGCAGATAGCGGTAATCGGCATAGGTACGGGCAGCCCGACCAAAGCCATCGACAGTCGTGCCATCCGGCAGATGCATTTCCTCATGCACCGGCTCGGTCAGGCGATTGCTGCCGGCCACCGGAATCATTTCGTTGATGGCACCGCCCAGCTGTATCACGTAAAACAGCTCGCGGAAATTGTTCTGCAGCGCAACCAGACCTTCCCAATGGCCAAGATTCCAGTCGAAACCGTTGATCACGCCAAACTGGGTGCGCGACACCTCGGCCTCGCCGCTGGGCAGCGAGCGGAACCGGCCGACCGGGTGGCTCCAGTCGCCGCTGGCGACAAAGCGGAAATAATAAATGGTGTCCGGCTCCAGCCCCGTCACCTTGTGGTGAATGATGTAATCGTTTTCCTGCTTGGCCACCACTGGAATGGTCATCGCCAGACGGAACGAGTTTTCCCCCTCGGGGATCGGTGTACGGCTCAGTTCCAGCACTACGGGAATATCGCCCTGCTGGCCGTCGCCGCGAATCACGCGGGTCCAGAACACGCCACTGGTCGGGCTGGGATCGCCACATGCCAGCCCCTGCGGGAAACGGAATACGCCGCCGCCGGTTTCCTCCGGATTGGGGCCGCCGCCCACGCCACTCTTGCACGCGGTCAACGCCGTCGCCAGCGAAGATACCGTGAACGCGCCTGCGGCACAGCGCAGAAATTGTCGTCTATCCATCTATTTGCTCCAACCCGGGGGATCTGCCGTTCCGGCGTTATCGTTATTGTCTGACTCGCAGCCGGCACACTGCCATGCACTGGCGCATTTTAGTCAAATTTCATAAAAATATGTGAAATGCATTTTTATCATAAAACCGCAGATATTTGCACTGATTTACTGCAGCAAATGCCAACACAAATCGCTTCAAACAACTGATCGGCAACGCGATTCAGCCCGGTTGCGGGATAAAACCGAAACGCACTGCCAGTGCATTTTTTTGCAATGGTAATAATAGCAGCGCCGGCGCGCCGCTCAGGCGCAGTTCCAGCGGCGCTGCAGCCGCGCCCTGCGCCAGCCATTCCATCAGCATCGCATCGTCGGCTTTTCGACCGGAGGGGTGGTAAATAAGTTCAACCAGCCGCACCAGCTCGCGTTCATCGACGATGCCGAAACCGCGCCCGGTTTGCAGATACAGATTGCCCTCCTCGTCGATTCCGGCCGCAACCGGCACGGCCGCCTGCCCGGTTTGATCGACGATCTGCGGCGCACCGGCATCATTCGATTCGAGATGGAACACCCACGGCGTTGCATCCAGTGCAACAAATACCTGCTGCGGGCCGTTCTGGAAAAAATACCGACCAGACGCATCGGCCAGATAGTTGCGGCCGATGAATGCGGCAATGCCCGGATTGCTCACCAATTCATCGCGTATCCACCAGCGGCCGCGCCGGTCGAGCCGCAGCCAGCCAAAAACCGCAGGCACATCGGGCCACTTTGCCATGGCACGGATTACCATTTCATCCATCGATCGATTCCTTATCCGAGCTGATTCAAGGTTTGCAACGGCGGCACCGCAAGCATTGCGCGCAGCCGGCGCCAGCCGACTGCCACTACCAGAGCGCAGCCGCCGCCGACTCCCAGCAGCGGCAGCCATGGCGACGGCACATAGGCCAGCTGCAGCAGCCGGGTGCTGACCGCCCAGCCGAGGCCGATTGCGCCGGCCAGGGCCACCAGCCCTGCCAATGCACCGATCAGCGCGTATTCGGCGAGCATCACGCCCATTATCTGCCGGCGGCTGGCACCGAGAGTGCGCAGAATGGCCGCTTCCTGCAGCTGTTCGTCCTGCGTTGCTGCCAGCGCCGCCTGCAGCACGATCAGCCCGGCCAGCAACGTCAATACGAACACCGACTGCACCGCCTGGATGACCCGGTTAACGATCGATTGCACCTCGTCCAGTATCAGGCTGACATCGATCACGCTCAGATTGGGATATTGCTGCACCAGCCGGTTGACCAGAGGCTGCGCGCCGGCTGGCAGGTAAAAGCTGCAGATCCAGCTGCTGCTCTGACCGGCGAGCAGTGCCGGATCGGCAATGACAAAGAAATTGACGCGAAAGTTATCCCAGTTGACCTTGCGCAGGCTGGTTACGCCGGCAGCGACCCGATTGCCGCCAATGTCGAATAGCAATCGGTCGCCGAGCCGGATTCCCAGCGTCTTTGCCAGCCCTTCTTCCACCGAAAAGCCTTTGCCCGCCGGATGCTGCCGATCCCACCAGCTGCCCGCCACCAGCCGGTTGTCCGCCGGCAGGCGCTCCGACCACGACAGATTGAATTCGCGCTCGGCCAGATTCTGCGCCCGCTCGTCGCGATAGCGCTTGGGATCGACTGCAACGCCGTTGACCGCAAGCAGCCGCGCGCGCGTCATCGGGTAAAACCCGGGAGCACTCAATCCGGCCTGGCCGAACATCTGGCGCATTCCCGGCAACTGATCCTGCTGGATATTGATGATGAAGCGATTCGGCGCATCCGCCGGCACGCTCTGTTGCCATGCCTGCAACAGATCGCCGCGCACCAGCGTCAATACCAGCATTGCCATCAACCCCAGACCGAGCGCCACGATCTGCAATACCGTCAGCCACTGGCGCCGGTACAGGTTTGCCATGCCATAGCGCCAGCCGGCGCCGGTGCGCCAGGTCAGACGGCGTAGCGCCAGCAGCAACAGCCAACCGAGCAGCAGGCCAAGCAACGCAGTGGCGGCGAAACCGAGAGCGCCATACATGGCAACCGCGGGGTCCGCCACCTGCCAGTACAATAGCCCGCCGACGGAAACCAGGCCGAGCAAATGCGGCAAGATTCCGAGCGATCGCAACCCCAACTCACGACGTAGCACCCGCAGCGTTGAAACACCGCGCAGTTGCCACAGCGGTGGCAATGCAAACGCCAGTAACAGGCCGCAGCCGATCAATACCGCCTGCAGCGCCAGCCAGGGCGACGCCGGCGGCAGCGGCGTGCGGACCACAGCGCCAAGAATTTCCACCAGCAACGATTGCACCAGCGCACCACCGACAACGCCGGCGCCGCCCGCCAGCAGGCCCAGCAACAGGAATTGCCACAGGTAGCTGGCAAACAGCCAGCGCTGCGTAGCGCCGAGACAGCGCATGATTGCCGCCGGATCGAGATGGCGCTGCACGTAGCGCCGCGTTGCCAGGCCGATCGCCACCACCGCCAGCGCTACCGCCACCATCGATGCCACGCCGAGAAAACGCTGCGCGCGCTGAATTGCCGAACGCACCTCGGGGCGCGCGTCGTTGATGTCTTCGATATGCTCGCCGCGCCCCAGACGCGGCTCGGCCCAGGCCCGGTAGGCAGCGATCCGCTGCGCCGGCCCGGCCAGCTGCAAGCGATAGCGCGCCCGGCTGCCGTTGGCCAGCAGGCC
>CALMFQ010000434.1 GCA_937863215.1 uncultured Pseudomonadota bacterium | reverse complement strand
TGGAATGGATGAATAAAGTCCATTGCCAATTACTAGTGCTATGCGTTTGCGTGGGGTGCGCTCATCGATTATGACGCGCTGCGTTGCCGGTGCAGGTTTGGGTTTGGCAGCCAAGGCATGAGTCGGCAGCAATAAAATTAGCAGTAGTGCAAATAGGCCGAGTAGCGTGGGTAAAGTACTCGCAGGGCAATTTCGCTCCGTCTCGAGGGCAAAAAGCACCCTGTATGCCTGAAGTATGGCGCTCCGCCATCCGGAGTCTATGTTCTTGCGCCGGGTTTTCAACGTGGCTGCCTCAGTTGATGTATTCGAACAGCTTGACCACCCGCTTGACGCCGGATGTGCCGGACGCGACGTCGGCGGCGATGTCGGCTTCGTCCGGCCGCACCAGTCCGAGCAGGTAGACCGAGCCGGCTTCCGTTACCACCTTGATGTGGTTGGCGTAGAGTTGCTGGCTGCGTTCCAGCAGGCGTGCCTTGACCTTGGTGCTGATGTAGGCGTCATCGACATACTGGGTGTTGCTGGCAGGATTGCCGACGATGATTTCGTTGTACATCCGGGTGACACCGGGCACGGCGCGCATCACGCGCTCCACTTCGGCCTTGGCGGCCTCGTCGCCGACATAGCCGGTCAGCAATACCTTGTGATTGAAGCTGGTGAGATCGACCTTGGCGCTGGCCGGCAGTTGTTCGCGCAGCCGCGCGCTGCCTTTCAGTTCGATCGTCTGATCGTCAAGCTGTACCGCGCTGCTGCGGCGGTCGGTGGCAACCACGGCGCCGGCTGCTGCGCCGGCAACGACTACGGCACACCCTTGCAGCGCGCTCAGGCTGGCGCAGCCAAGGGCAATCAGTGCCATCAGTAATGGGCGTTTCATTCAATCTACTCCGAGTAACTGGCAATCGATGGCGTCGCACAGGCAGTGCAGCGCCAATACGTGCATTTCTTCGATGCGTGCGTTGTTGTCGGCGGGCACGCACAGGTGTACGTCGTCGGCGGTGAGGATATTGGCGATTTCGCCGCCATCGCCGCCGGTCAGCGCAATCACGCCCATCTGGCGTTCATGTGCGGTGTGGATGGCTTCGATGACGTTGGCGGCATCGCCGCTGGGGCTGATTGCCAGCAGTACGTCCTGCGGCATGCCGAGCGCGCGCAGTTGCTTGGAAAATACCAGGTCGAAGTCATGTTCGCTGGCGATCGCACTCAGTGCGGCGCCATCGGCAACCAGCGAATAGGCGGCGAGGCCGGGGCGTTCCTTGTCGAAGCGGTTGAGCATCAGGCTGACGAAGCGTTGCGCCGCCGCCGCCGAGCTGCCGTTGCCGCAACTGACGATCTTGCCGTCCACCATCAGGCATTGGGTCAGGCGTTCCGCGGCTTGCACCAGTTGTGGCGCGAGCAACTCCTGCGCCATCTGGATGGTGTCGACGCTCTCTTTGAAATTTTGCTGGATGCGGGCTAGCAGATCCATTCCGGGTTCTCAGACTTGAATAATGTTTTTCAGCCAGTCAATGCGCGCTGGTCGGCTGCCTTGTACCAGCACCGCATCGAAGCGGCATGGCGGGGTCGGGCGCTGGCTGGCCAGATACAGCTCGGCAGTGGCGTTCAGCCGCTGGATCTTGGCGGCGGTGATGGCATGTGCGCTGCCGCCGAAGCCATTGCCGCTGCGCGCCTTGACTTCGACAAATACCAGCGTCCTGCCATCGCGCATGATCAGATCGATTTCACCGAAGCGGCTGCGGTAATTGCGTTGTACCAGTATCAGGCCGGCCTGTTGCAGATATTGCAGGGCCTGGTCTTCCGCAGCTGCGCCGGCCGGATTCATTGCGGATCGGGTTCCTCGACACTGTCCGGGCTATCGTCCAGACCGATGATGCTGGGCGTTGCCTTGCGCAGCAGCTGGTTGTGCGGCCCAAGCTCGATATGGCCGCTGACGCCATCCAGCGCCAGCCGTGCCGGCGTGCCGCCGGCCAATTGCGCCGCCAGCCGGTAGGCATCGATGCCGAGCGCGTACATGCGTTCGACATCGACATTCAGGCGTTTGGCGGGGCGCGCATACGGCGCGACGGTTGCCGCCTTGGGGTCGAGCAGCCATGGCATGTCAACGTAACTCAACCCGGCCAGCGCGCGCATGGTGCCGGAATTCGGCCGGCCGTTGGAAATCTGCGAGGTGGCGTAGAGCGGGGTTTCGCCCAGATAGCTGCGCAGCGCTTTGGCGGTGCGCGCGTCTACCGCCAGGAACGCCATGTCTGGCTGCTTTTCCTCTACCGTGGCGCGCAGCAGGCTGTAATTCGGCCGTCTGGAAGACAGCTGCAGTTCGTTCAGCTCGCCGCCCAGCGCTTTCCATTCTTCGGCAAACGCGTTCTGCAGGCGTTTGCTGAACACCGAATCGAGCGCCAGCGACAGCGCCTTGCGCTTGCCCTCGGCAAAGGCGATACGCGCCATCTGCCGCGCTTCGCTGTCGATGCCGATGCCGAAATTGAATACCTGCGGCGAGCTCTTGCTGCCGGCATCGGGGGTATTCAGCACAATGGTCGGCAAGGTGGCCAGATCGCTTTTTACCAACTCGGCGATCGCCGGTTTGGTCAGCGGCCCGATGACTGCCTTGGCGCCTTCGTCGCGTGCCTGGCGATAGACGAACAGCACATCGTCGGACTGTTCGCTGGCCGGGTAAAAGCGCACCGCCGGGCCATTTTTGCCATCGACCGCGAGCGCCGCGTTGATTCCGGATTTGATCGCGTCGGCAATCGGGCCGAGCTGCTTCGATTGCAGCGGCAGGATCACGCCGACGAACGGTGCCGCAGGCGCGCCGCCCACAGGCTGGTCGGCCGCTGCCGGCTCGGTTGCGGGAGTGGTTTCGCTGGCTGCTGCTGCTGCGAAACCGTATAGTAGGCAGCCGATTGCCAGCCATTTCGAGGAAAGACGTTGTCGCATCATGCTCATCACGCCGTGGAGACCGGCACATTATATGTGGTCGCCACCCCGATTGGGAATTTGGCGGATATATCGCGGCGCGCAATCGATATTTTGTCGCAAGTCGATGTGATTGCCGCCGAGGATACGCGGGTGACGCAGAAGCTGCTGGCGGCGCTGAGCCTCCAGACCAGGCTGATCAGCCTGCGCGAGCACAACGAGGCGCGCGAAGCCGCCCGCATCGTCGAATGGCTGCGCGAGGGCAAGAGCGTGGCACAGGTGTCGGATGCCGGCACGCCGTCGGTCTCCGATCCTGGCGCCGTGCTGGTCGATGCGGTGCGTGCCGCCGGGCTGCGCGTGGTACCGGTGCCCGGCGCCAATGCCGCGATCGCTGCGCTGTCGGCCAGCGG
>CALMFQ010000433.1 GCA_937863215.1 uncultured Pseudomonadota bacterium | reverse complement strand
CGAAGGGTGTCGGCTGCGGGCGGGCGGTGAAGCGCTGCACCAGCATGATCAGGCTTGCCCCGATGGCGCCGCCGCCGACGATGGCGAGCAGCAGTTCGACCAGGCTGTAGGAGCTGCGCAGTTCCTCGCGCAGGCTTTGCAGTTCGGCCTGGGCGCGCATCTGCTCGGCTTCGGCGTGCTTGATGCGTTCATCGACGCCCTGCAGGTAGGTCTTCACTTCGCCGAAGCTGGCCGCCAGCGAGGTCAGGGTTTCGGACATGGCGATGTCGCCGCGGCTCTTGTCGGTCATCATCTGTTCGAGACGATCGAGCGACTGCTTGAGTTCCTGTTGCGACAGTGACGGCACCCGCCCCTGGCCGCCGCCGATGACGAGCCGATCCGCCTTCTTCGCCGTGCGCGGAGATTTCGGCTCGCCCGACGCGGCCTGAGTTTGCGCTGCCGCATCCGTCTTGCCGCCGTTCGCGGTGGCCGATCCGGCTTGCGGCACTTCGTCACTCGCATGTTCCGCCGCACCCTTCTGGAGAAGCGCTTCCTTCCTGGGCAGGCCGGCCGGTATCTTGAGGGTCGTTCCGGCGGGGACGGGGATCGAACCGACGTGGTCACCGCCGTTGGCGAACAATTCCGGGTTGGCTTCGGCCATCAGGCGCCGGTATGCATCGCGGGTTTCGCGGTTTGCCGGATAACGCGCGCGCGCCAACTTGTTCAGCGTGGTGTCGTGCGTCACCACCATTTCCCCGGCGTTGGCCGGATGGCCGGCCGGCTTGGTTTCCGCCGCTGCTTCCGGCGTGGCGACGGCGGCCCGGTTGGCCGGTGCGGTGATTTCCTGTTGCGATGCCAATAGCATGAAGTCGCGCGACACGCCGGTTTCGCAACCCACCAGCAGGCGGAAGCCGACGACCGGGCTGGCGATTCCCCTGGACGACGTCACGATCAGCATTGCGCCGCCGCGGCGTGGCGCGATGGTGATGTGCGTTTCCCTGGGGAAGTAATCGCCGTCGGCATCATCGGGCCGCTGCACCAGGCGCGCACAGTCGCTATGCGGAATCTTGCCGCCGGCGGGGACCGTGAGCGGAATTTCCAGACGCAGCGAGTGTCCGAGTATCGGGTTGCTCGTCGGCACGCCGATTTCCAATGCGGAAGCCAGCATCGGTGTCAACAAGGCCAGAACGCCGCTGAGGAGCTTCAGGCGTTTGCGGGTCTGTGGCTTGTTCGCCGGATGGTTGGCTTGTCGCATGCAGATATATTACGTTAAAAAAATGTCAAGGAATTCAGTCTCGTCGAGTTGCGTCTGGCGGATTCAAACAGTCGTGTTAATTTTTCTATTGTATAACATAAATAAAGCTGTGTAATTTGTTGATCGCATTTAATGTTTGCTGGATGTGTGCCGCCCGGGTGGCCGCTGTTTCATGGCGGCTGCATGGCAGGGCGTCAGCGGCGCCGGGCGACATTCGGACATCGCCCTGTTTCTGGCGCTGCAAGACGTGGCAGAAGTGGCAGAAGTGGCAGAAGTGGCAGAAGTGGCAGAAGTGGCAGAAGTGGCGGATCGGGCCGTTGGGCGGGCAGTCGCAATCGTGGGCGACGTGCTCGGTATCATCATCCGATACTTGTTGACGCAATATCCGCTGCTTGTCAGATTCAAGTTTCGTTTTTTGTCAAATCGCAGCAGACTGGCGCTTCCTCGATCGCCAAGGAAACCGCCATGAAACCCTATGCCCTGAAACATCTGCCGCTCTGGATCACGCTGCTGGCTTGCGGGCTGTTGCTCGTTCACGGGCCGATCGGCCAACTCGACCGATATCACGAGTTCGCCGATCAGTCGCAGTGGCTCGGCGTGCCGCATGCCGCTGACGTGCTGTCGAATCTCGGTTTTGCGTTCGTCGCGCTGTGGGGGTTGTTCGCGCTGTGGCCGCAGCGCCGGCACCCGGCGCTTGCCGCCGGCTGGCCGGGCTACCGGCTGTTTCTCGTCGGGTTGTTGCTGACGGCGGTCGGCTCCAGCTTCTACCATCTGGCACCGGACAATGCCCGACTGGTGTGGGATCGCCTGCCGATCGCGCTGGCCTGCGCCGGCCTGCTTGCCGCCGTCGGTGCGGAAACCCGAGCCGGCGCTCACGGCGCGCGCCGGGCGTTCTGGCTGATGCTGTGCGCCGTGGCCAGCGTCGGCTGGTGGCGTTACACGGATCTGCACGGCGCCGGTGACCTGCGTCCCTACCTGCTGTTGCAGGGACTGCCGATCATCCTGATTCCCGTCTGGCAGGCAATACATCGTGCGCCGCGCGCCGACCGCCTGTGGTTTGGCGCCGCCCTGCTGCTCTACGTTTTCGCCAAGTATGCCGAGTTGCACGACCACCAACTGCTGCTGGTGCTCGGCTGGATCAGCGGCCACACGCTCAAGCACCTGCTGGCCACTGCCGCCACGGCGCTCATCGTCGGCCGCCTGGCGCAACGCCTGCAGAACCGCTCCGCCGCAGGCGGACCCGTATTCGCCGGTCGGGCTGCGGGCGCGGTTTAGACGTTGAACGGGAAATCTGTCATTCAGGCGATTGTTCGTCGGACGATATGACGACGATGGGCGCAAAACACGCCGCGTCAAATTCGCGCATGGCCTGCTTATCGACAAAGCCACTGTTACGCGGTGCTTCCATTGCCTCCTGGATCGTCGCAAGCGCATTGCGCCGATATTTCTTTGTCATTTTCATGCGCTTCCGAAAACTGGCTCTTGCCGATTATTGCCGACGTTGCCAAGGGTTGGTGCCGCGCTACGCGGTGATGACACCCTCAATTAGCGGGGGAAGGTGCATCGTCCTCCGGCGTGTATTCGGAAGGTGTTTCTGAGCTACCGAGGCCGGTCTGCTGTTCCGCGAGCCACACGCGATCTTCTTCCAGCGCCTGTTTCGCACGCTTGCTCTCCCCGGGTTCCGTCATGATCGTTTCCCGGAAGCGGTATTCGATCGTCGGCAGCGACAGGATGTCGGCCAGGAGCCCGGCACGAATCCACTCGCGATCGCGTTCTTCGCACCGCGCATACTTCGATACTGCGGCATCGTTCGGATCGAGGAACCACGCGGTTACGCCGTTCTCGAAGTTCACGCGCACGAGCCGCGTCTGCCATCCCTCCGCCAGTGTTGGAAGGGCCGGAGAAACCGCATCCGCGTAATACCCGTGTTGTTGTTCGAAATCGCTGCCCAGACCAAACTTGTTGGCGATCTCCGAGGCTCGTCCCGGATCGTTCTTGGGGTAGAAATCCACGTCCGTCGACATCGTCATGCGCTCGGGTAACGGTCGTTGCGTCGATCCGAGCGCGGACAGGCTCCCGATGATTACGAAATCACGGTGATTGGTGAGTTTCATCGCCTCGGTCAGCAGGCGATTGATCTGATCCAGGTTCATGCGGTCTTCTGCCTTGCGTCTTCCGCCAGTAGAAAACCAAATGGGCTGTTCTGCATCAGTGCGAGACCGTAGGGAGCCTGCGGGCACAACACCTCGTCCCGCATTCCTTGACACGGGTTTGCGAGCACCTTCCGCCAGCGTTCGATGTAGTTGGGGCTGCACGTCTTCTGCGCTTCCCAGCGAGACACCGTGGCCAAGGCCCTCTCGATCAGCAGCGGCGCACGGTTTGCGTTCGACAGGAGACGTGCCGCACGTTGGTGCAGGCGTCGGAGAGCGCGGTCGCGGACAACCTTCTCCAGGCGCGCCTGCTGGCGAGCACGCAGCAGCGCCTCTTGGCCATCTTCCGCATCGGCGCCGGCCGTGGTCCCCATGCGCAACTCGCTGCCGAGCGCACGCAACACTGCAAGCACCTTGTCCAGGCGGACGGTCGGTTTTCCCTGCTCCAGTTCCACTAGGAAGCGGTTTCCCGCGCCCGTCAGCGTCATCACATCCTCGATCGTCAATCCGAGCGCCTTCCGCCGGGCGTGGACGGCAGCACCCAATGCTTCGGGTGAATCGATCGGTTGTTGGCAAGAGGGGGTTTGCATGGTCTTGAGTCCATTAAAACATGACCGTTCGGGCATATTTCAACTTGGAATGTCGCACTTGTCAATGGGTTCATGCCCGATCGGGAATTTTTACCCGGCATTCAGGTGACAGTGATCCGGCCGTCGCCCGCCGTCAGATGGCGTCATGGCTGCCATTTTCCTCTTGTCGCAACCGTAACCGGGCGCATGATCGAAACCGTGTGGTTCGACAGGACGAGGCGACGGGCAAGGTCACGGTGGCCCGCCACACTTTTGTACTCAAGCGAATGCTGACTGTCGCAGGAACATCAGGCAACGTCAGGAAATGAAAAAGCCACGTAACTACGTGGCTTTGGTGTTTCTGGATTCCAGGAGGTTGTTTGGGTCTCCTGGAAAATCCTCAAGTCGATCAGACGTTGAACCGAAAGACAGCCTAAAAACCGTTGTCTTTAATGGGAAGCGATGGTGAGTGGCTCATCCTGTAGTCACTTCCATATACATTTTTCACGGGCATACCCCAGCAGGTGACGGTACGCCTGGTGTCACTTGGTCTGCTCAGCCAACAGGTCGAGCACGTCGGTCTCCAGGATCGCCCCCAGCTTGCACAGCACCAGCAGCGATGGATTGCCTACGGCGCGTTCGATCTGGCTCACGTAAGTGCGATCCACGTCGGCACTGAGGGCGAGCGATTCCTGCGACAAGCCGCGCTTGCCCCGAAGGTCTTTCATGTTGCGCGCCAAGTCTTGGCGTACCTGTTCGTAGTCTCGTCCCATCGATGCTGAGCATCGGCATATACCCAATTTGCCAATTTCCCATTAACAACGCCGGAAGAGCGGGATAGTCTCTTGCACGGCATCATCTGGAACGGCGAAACGGAACGTCAAAAGTTCTTCTGATTACCGACCACTCTCAGTCGGCTCCTTCGGAAGGCCTACAAGCGCTTGGCAACGCGATGAATATCCGAAGACGGTGACCACGGATGCTTCAAGGGCGCTCTCAGTAGGGAATTGGCCGTCGTCGCTGAGCGTCCCCGGTAATCAGAAAAGTTCTTCTAAATCCACTGCCACAGGCACGGGCGATCAATCGTCGTCCTGTGCGGCCAACTTCCATGCGTCCAGCTTGTCCGCCCAATCCTGCATCATGACTCGCCGTTCGTCGAGGTAGGTGGCGTGGTTGTAGGTGCGTCGCACGCTGTTCGGTTCTGCGTGCGCCAGTTGCGCCTCGATGGCGTCTGGTCGATAACCCATTTCATTGAGCCGGGTGCTGCCCGTGGTGCGTGTGCCATGCGGGCTGTACTTGGTTGCCCAACCGAGCTTCTTGAGGGCCTGCCGCAAGGCGGCATCAGCCATCGGGCGTTGCCGGTCGTCCCGGTTCGGAAAAACGAACCTGGTGTGCCCGGTGATTGGCAGCATTGCTTTGAGGAGTTCCAATGCCTGAGTTGGCAGCGACACCACGTGCTCACGCCGCGCCTTCATGCGGCGTGCCGGAATAGTCCAGAGTGAGTTCTCAAGATCGAACTCCTTCCACTCGGCCTGTACCGATTCATTCGGCCGGCTCAGCGTCAGCCACATCAACTGGAAGGCCTTGATCGTCTGGAAGTTACCACCGTGTCCATCGAAGTCGGCAAGCAGCTTGCCGACCTCCTCCACGCTCAGCGCGCGTTTGTGCTGGGTCTTGTTGGGCGGTAGTGCCTTGCGCACAGGCCAAACGGGGTCGGTGTCCGCGCGCAGCGTGGCCACGGCGTGCTCGAACACGCCGGACATGGTGCGCTTGGCCTCGGCGGCCACCGTCGGCGCACCGCGCCTGACAGTCTTGTTGAGGATGTCGAGCACGTGCGCCGGCGTGATCTGGCGTACCGGCAGCTTGCCAATCGACGGGAAAACGACACGCTCCAGCATGTCCATTCGCCGCTTCTTGGTGACGTCCTCCCAATCCTTCAACGCCAGCCACTCTTGCGCCACGGCTTTGAAGGTGTTGGCCGAATCCTGCTCGCGTTTGATGCGTTCGATCTGGCGATGCTGCACAGGATTAATACCCTCCCTGACCAACTTGCGAGCAACCTCACATTTCTCGCGTGCCTCACCGAGCGTCACGCTGGGGTAGTCGCCCAAGGCGTACCACGACGCCTTGTCGTTGAGCTTGAACCGGTAGCGCCACGCTTTGATACCGTTCGGCTTGATCTCCAGATACAGCCCCTTGTAGTCATTGAGGCGGTAGATGCCCTCCTTGGGCTTGGCGGCACGGCATTGAGCATCGGTCAGCATGATGAGGTAGTCGTGGTATTGATGGGAACATCATATACACCAATCCGCGAAACAGACAAGATTCATATACACCCACGTAGGCACTTGCGCAGCGCAACTGAAGGATGCTTCATGCAATACCAAGAAGTAAAAAATCCCCGTATAGACGGGGATTTAAGGGTGTTTTTGGCAAGTTCAGCAACGCGATGAAATCGCCTGAAACAACCAAATCTGGTCAGACGTTGAACAGGAAATTCATGACATCGCCATCCTTGACGATGTACTCCTTGCCTTCGGCGCGCATCTTGCCGGCTTCCT
>CALMFQ010000432.1 GCA_937863215.1 uncultured Pseudomonadota bacterium | reverse complement strand
AAACTGTCGGCCAATGTCTTGATTACCAGTAGATGGGCGTCCATCGCCAGAAATACCAGCACCGTAAACAGCGAAGTGATCTGTGCCACCACCGGAACCTGGGTGCCGTGCTGCGGGTCGAAAAACATCGCGAAACCCAGCCCCATCTGCAGACCGGAAAAATGACCGGCCATTTCCACTGCTGTCAAGACGATGCGCATGGCAAACCCCATTGCCACCCCGATCAGGAATTGATAAAGCAACACCAGCAGGCCCAGAGCGCTACTCGGATCGATGGCAGGCGGAGTCGGAATGAGTGGCTGCAGCACTACCGCCAACGCGATTCCCAGCCCAAGCCTGGTGCGCCGTCCGATAGCCTTGTTGCCGAAAAACGGGTCTACCGCCAGCAATCCGAGAATACGTACCAATGGCCAGCCATAGCCGGTCAGCAACGCATACCATTGCGCGGTATTGATACTGATCATACGGCGGCTTTCAGCCGATCAGCGAGGGGATGCTTGAATACAGGCGAATGATGTAGTCCATCATGGTCGAGGTCATCCATGGCCCGGCCACCACCATCACAGCAATCATCGCCAGCAGCTTGGGAATGAACGAAAGCGTCATTTCATTGATCTGTGTAGCAGTCTGGAAAATACTCACCACCAGCCCGACGATCAACGCAGCGGCCAGCATCGGTGCGGCAACGAGTACGGTCACCTCAATCGCCCGCTGTACTATGGTGATTACCATTTCCGGTGTCATGTCACGCCTCTATACGTAAAAGCTCTGCACCAGCGAGCCGATCAGCAACGTCCAGCCATCAACCAGAACAAACAGAATCAGTTTGAATGGCAGGCTGATGATCACCGGCGACACCATCATCATGCCCATCGACATCAGCACGCTGGCAACGACCATATCCACGATCAGAAATGGCAGAAAAACCAGAAATCCAATCTGGAATGCGGTTTTCAGCTCGCTGGTCACATACGCAGGAATCAGTGTGCGCAGGCTGACATCCTCTGGCCCGTTCGGCTTGGGGCTGTTGGAAATCTCGACAAACAGCGCCAGATCCTTTTGCCGCGTCTGCTTCAGCATGAATTGTTTCAACGGCACCGCTCCTTTTTCCAACGCTTGGTTGAAACTCAGTTTTTCTTCGGCAAAAGGCTGGTAGGCATCGACATAAATCTTGTCCAGCACCGGCGACATCACGAAAAACGTAAGGAACAGCGACAATCCGACGATGACCTGATTCGGCGGCGACGTCGCAGTTCCAAGCGCCTGACGCAGCAGCGACAGCACGATAACGATGCGCGTGAACGAAGTCATCATCAGCAACAGCGCTGGCAGGAATGTCAGCGACGTCATCAGCAGCAAGGTCTGGATGGTCAGCGTGTAAGTAGTTCCGCCTCCGGGAGCGGCGACAGAGGTAAACGCCGGCAAGCCGTCTGCAGCGAGCACCAGAACCGGAAAAACAGCAAGGCCTGCGGGCAACAGGCGAGCGAGAATACGCATCAGGGAGCAGAAACCAAACGGATAAGGGAAATTAGTCTGGATTATGGTTCGACTGGCGACTCTTTTGCAAAACCTGTTTCATCCAGTCGGAAAACTGCGCTGCAGGCAACACAGGAGAAGCATTCACCCCATCGGTTGGTCGCAGCCCGCTCTGCAGCAAGGTAACCTGCCCTGCAGTCACGCCCAGCAAAAGCCAGGAGTCACGAAACTCGACCACCACCACCCTCTCTTTCGGGCCAACCAAGACACCTCCAACCACGCGCAGCCCCCCGGCACCGGCGAGGGCACCGGGCGACATTTTCCGCAAAAACCAGGCGCTGACCGCAATCAGCGCCAGCACCAGAATCAAGCCGGAAATCACCTGCAGCAGACTCCCCCCTGCATTGGGAGAGGCCGCAACAGGAGCTTGCGCCGCAAACAGGCGGGGGGCAATAAACAGTGACGAACAGCCGGCAATGAGGTGAATTGCCCGAATCATTTGTGCAACC
>CALMFQ010000431.1 GCA_937863215.1 uncultured Pseudomonadota bacterium | reverse complement strand
TGGCGCTTGAGCACCAGCCGCGAATGGACTTCGGTATAGTCGGCATGAATCTCGAAGCGCAGATCGACGCGATCGATCAAATAAGCCGGCGGCGCGTAATCCTTGAGATATACGGTAGAAGGGGTGGACAGCGACATCATCAATTCTTCGATCGGTTATTGCGCCTGGCCCAGCCAGGACAGGCGTGCCGCCAGCGCAAACGCGCTGGCCTGCGGGATTGGATTCAGTTCCACGGTATCGGCCGCGGGGGCTTGCAGGGTAACATCAAACAGCATCAGTTCGTCGCGGCGGAATGCATGCACCGCCACGGTTTCGCCCACGCTGCGCTGTTCCAGCAGGCGGTCCAGATTGCCACTGTTAACGCGCAAACCGTCAAGCGCCACCAGTATATCGTTGGCGGACAGCCCGGCCGCCTGCGCTGCGCCACCGTCGAGCACGTGCGTCAGCTTCACGCCACCGCTGTCGGCACTGCTGCGCACGCCCAGCACCGCTCGCTGCGCCAGCTTGTCGATGTGAGTGGATGCGGCCTTGCCGCCCTTGTCGCCGGCCGCTTCAGCCGGGCGCAAGCGCAACTCGATGCCGACATGCGCCAGCGCCTCTGCCAGCGGCAGCTCTTCGGTCGAACGCAGCAGGCGCTCGAACAGCGGCTTGAGATCGACACCGCTGACTGCGACGGCAACGCTCTCCCACGCATCTTCTTCCAGCCCCAGCTGCAGATCCAGGTACAGCTGCCACAGGGCCCGCATCACGTCGTCGAGAGATTTGCTGCCATGGCTGCGCTCGCGGATGGCCATATCCAGCACCAGCGCCGCCAGCGCGCCCTTGGTGTAATAGCTGACCAGCGCATTGGGCGAGTTTTCGTCCTGGCGGTAATACTTGGTCCAGGCATCGAGACTGGCGTCTTCCAGCGTCTGCTTCAGCCGTCCGGCACCGCGCAGTACGCCGGTCATCGTTTGCGCCAGCGTCTTCAGGTAATCGTCGGGCGTAATCAGGCCGGCGCGCACCAGCATCAGGTCGTCGTAATACGAGGTGATGCCCTCGAACGCCCACAGCAGCCGGGTGTAGTTTTCGCGGCTCAGGTCGTACGGCGCGAACGCCGCCGGCTTGATGCGCTTGACGTTCCAGCTGTGGAAATATTCATGGCTGACCAGGCCGAGGAAAGTGCGATAGGCCTCACCGATTTCATCCTGGCCGGCGCGCGGCAGATCGTCGCGGCTGCACAGCAAGGCGGTCGATGCACGATGTTCCAGTCCGCCGTAGCCCTCGCCCACTGCCATCACCAGAAATACGTAGCGCTCGAACGGCGCCTTGCCGCCGAAGAAATCGATCTGCGCCGTACAGATTTTCTGCACATCGCGCGCCAGGCGCTGCATATCGGCACGATGGCGGCCGCTGATGACAATTTCGTGCGGCACGCCATTGGCCTGAAACTCGATGCGCTGGAAGTCGCTGATCTCGACCGGGTGATCGATCAGTTCGTCGTAATTGGCTGCGCGGTAACTGCCGAAGCCCTGCTTCGAAACCTGTAGCGCCGGCAGCGCGGTCGCCAGCTGCCAGTCGGCAGCGCACGCCGGCTGGTCGATCTCGACCTGGCATGGGCGCTGCTCCTGCCCCTGCACCTGCAGGAATACACTGGTGCCGTTGAAAAACAGCCGCTGGCTGTCGAAATATGCGCCACGTACCGACAAATCGAACGCGTACACTTCGCAGCTAACGATCAGCTCGCCATCGACCGGCTCGCACTGCCAGCTGGCCTTGTCGAGCTTGCGCACCGCCACCTGCCGGCCGGCGCATTCTGCCTTGAGCCAGACAATATGGCGCGCGAACTCGCGCAGCAAGTAGCTGCCGGGAATCCATGCCGGCAAGGTAACAATCTGGCCTTGCGGATCGGGCTCGGGAATATGGCAAACCACGTGCAACAGGTGGGCGCCGGGCGAGGCGGCGATGATCTGGTAACGGATTGGGTCGGACATCTTCATCTACTGCGCGGCCACGCACAGGCGTGACACCGGAAAACGGGGTTTCAGTATAGGCAATCAGACAGCGGCGGTAGCGACAATTGCCAGCAGGCCTTGCAGCGCCTGCA
>CALMFQ010000430.1 GCA_937863215.1 uncultured Pseudomonadota bacterium | reverse complement strand
TGGCAGTGACGTTTACCAACAAGGCGGCCAAGGAAATGCTGGCACGCCTGTCGGCAATGCTGCCGTTGAATACGCGCGGTATGTGGATCGGTACTTTCCATGGCCTGTGCAACCGGCTGCTGCGCACCCACCATCGCGAAGCGGCATTGCCGGAAGCGTTCCAGATTCTCGATTCAGCCGATCAGCTGGCGCTGATCAAGCGAGTGCTGAAAGCCATGAATATCGACGACGAGAAATACCCGCCAAAGCAATTGCAGCATTTTATTAACGGCAACAAGGAAAACGGCCTGCGTGCCGCCCAGGTGCAGGCTTACGACGATTTCAACCGCAAGCTGGTCGAGCTGTACGCCGCCTACGAGCAGCAATGCCAGCGCGAAGGCGTGGTCGATTTTGCCGAGCTGCTGCTGCGCAGCTACGAGCTGCTGGCGCGCAACGAAATCCTGCGCGAGCATTATCAGGCGCGTTTCCAGTACATTCTGGTGGACGAATTCCAGGACACCAACAAGCTGCAGTACGACTGGCTCAAGCTGCTGGCCGGCCGCGACAACGCGGTATTCGCCGTCGGTGACGACGACCAGTCGATCTACGCATTCCGCGGCGCGCGCATCGGCAATATGTACGACTTCGAGCGCGACTATCAGGTGAAGAACCTGATCCGGCTGGAGCAGAACTACCGCTCGCAGGGCAATATCCTCGATGCCGCCAATGCACTGATCAGCTACAACCAGGGTCGGCTGGGCAAGAACCTGTGGACATCCGAAGGCGCCGGCGAGCCGATTCGCGTCTTCCAGGCATTCAGCGACGGCGACGAAGCCGGCTTCATCGTCGAAGAAACGCGCCAGCTGGTGCGCGACGGCGTCGCACTGTCGGACATTGCGGTGCTGTACCGCTCCAATGCACAGTCGCGCATCATCGAGCACATGCTGTTTTCCGCCGGCCTGCCATACAAGGTCTATGGCGGCCTGCGCTTCTTCGAGCGGCAGGAGATCAAGCATGCGCTGGCGTACCTGCGCCTGATGGCGAACCAGGAAGACGACGGTGCGCTGCTGCGGGTGATCAACTTCCCTACCCGCGGTATCGGTGCGCGCAGCATCGAGAGCATCCAGAGCAACGCCCGCCTTTCCGGTGCCAGCCTGTGGCAGGCAACCTGTGCCGGCGGTGGCCGCAGCGGCGCGGCACTGGCGAATTTCGTCAACCTGATCGAACGTCTGCGTAGCGAAACGCAGCAAATGACGCAAGCGGAACAGATCGAGCACATGCTGGAGCATTCCGGCCTGCGCGCCTTCTATCGAAACGAAAAGGACGGCGCAGAACGGCTGGAAAACCTCAACGAGCTGACCAATGC
>CALMFQ010000429.1 GCA_937863215.1 uncultured Pseudomonadota bacterium | reverse complement strand
AGCGTGATGCCGAACTCCTGCTCAACCAGTTGCGTCACTGCTGCACGTGTCCACAATGCAAACGCCAACTGGAGTTGTTCTGGCCGGTGTTTGCAAATCTGGCGTTGGATGTGCAGCTCCTGCTGCGCGGTGAGCCGACGCTTGTCACCCACCGAGCGGCCTGTGGGTTTGGGGGCCAGCGCCTTGATCCCCTCTGCCTGCGCCAGCTTGACCGCACTGCGCACGGTGTTCTCACTCATGCTCAGCGCAGCGGCAACGTCTTTGAAGGATCGCCCCTGCCGATGCAATCGCACCGCCAGTTTTCGCCTCTCGTGCTGTGCTTGCCGCGACAGCTTGCGTCCGTCTTCTTTGTCCATATTTGTATGATCGGGATCGGCGCAGAAAAATTCAACACTTAATTGCCGGATCAATAGTATTTCGCCATTTGGGACTGGTTTACCGGCTAGCTCTGCGGCAACAACGATTAGCCGCTCCAGAAATATCTGCCCAGCCTTATTTATGTGTGTAAAAAAAACCGACAGGTCGATTGTATCGGCATTTAATCGGTGAGTGGCGGCGAATGATGTGCCAAGTGCTGGACAAAAAAAGAGAGGCAATAGCCCCTCTTTTTTATTTTATTGCTGGCATATTAACGCGCTGCTTTGCGACGAATCGCACCCAAAGCTACGCAGCCCAAACCCAGCAATGCCAGAGAGCCAGGCTCCGGAATATAAGTGCCATCGAAATTGCTGGTGGCAAGGGTTTGCAGCATGACGTTCGGACCACTGATACCATTGATGGAACCAATCGTGCTGGCAGTATTGCCTACGCCTGCGCAGTCAACACCGCCTGCGCCATTCATATATCCCGAGCCAGTCCAGAAGCACGCTGCCGGGTCGGTTTGCTTGAACGCCAGCTTCTGTTGCGACGTCAGGTTTATCGACAAAACAGTCGGTGCCGTGACAAAGTAGGCAGGGTTGTAGTAGTCAACCCGAATGTCAGCCTGCGTATTGCCATCGCCAATTACCGACCTTGTGCCTACATAATTATTGCTACCAAACTGGTCCAGATTCTGAATGATCGGAACACCGCTGCCGGCGGCGGTCTCAGTGGCGGTAAATGCACCACTCCCTGCAGTTCCGGCCGCATAATTGCCAAGGTCTGCAAAATAGCCACTCAGCACCAAGGTACCATTCCTGTAGCCGGTGCCGGTCAAGGCGTTGGAGTCCTTGCTGGTATCAGCCCAGAATTCGACGAAGTTACTGCTAGTACGACTGGTGCCAGCATTGATCGTGAAAGCATTAGTCCCCGCGCCTGCTGTTGCGCCAAAGGCAGTGAACGTTTCCTGGAAGCCAACAACATAGGTCCACTCAAAAGTATTGTTCAGATTGGTAAAAATACCAGTCCCCGACCCGTTATTGAAGGCCGCCAAACTGGACATGGCATAGGTCGTGAATACCTGACCCGCATGCCCGCCCACCCCACTTGAACCGGGGGTAGGGGTAATGCTTTCAGTGGGAGCCGCAACGGAAAGCGCATTGCCAACGTTCCAGGCCAAGGAACCAACATTCACTACCGGGCCGGCGCTGCCATCCGGGTTGATACCAACGGTAATGCTTGCCTGCGCTTGGCTCACCGCGCCCAACGCCGCCAAGACAGCAACTGAAAGTAGCTTTTTCATCGAAAAATCTCCATGTAACAAAAGTGGGTTGTGTGGAAATACAATTCTACTGTCTGCTAAGAAAGCAGTAATCGTGCCATATTTTATTATTCATTAATAAACAAAATGTTATGTCTTGTTGTTCGCCCGTGTTGGGCCGGAGTGGAAAAAAAACCGACAAGGTGTTCCTGCGTGTTGCAGGCATGCCGAATGTGGGCATACTTGTTGGCTAATGGTGGCCGGAACATGGTGACAAGCTTATGTGCCTCTATGCACGGCGGAAAAAATGGCAAAAAATGCTGCATGAAGATATTGCGTGCCAGGCCACCATTTTGCGGAATGTAATGATTCGTTGGCTATTTTCCGCAGGGCGGAGAGGTGGGGTTTGTCTCCGCGGCAGGTGCGCTTGCAGATAATTGATCCGCCACCCGTAATGCGTTCGCCGCAATCGTCAACGATGGATTGGTACCGCCGCTGGACGGAAAGAACGAACTGTCGACGACATACAGGTTATCCAGCCCGTGTGCGCGATTATTGGCATCCACAACGCTATCGGCTGGATTTTCGCCCGCGCGACAGGTGCCGCAGACGTGAGCGATCCGTTCGGTATTTTCCGCCTGCTTCAGCAGCTGGAAAGGCAATGGCCGCAAGATCTCGCGTATGTGCTGACGCATCAGCGCGATGCGTCCTCTGTCCTGCGGGGATATGCGATAACTGAGCAGCGGCACCCCGCCATTGCCAGGTTCGATGCGGTTATCGCGGTAGGGTAGATCTTCGATGATGCTGGCGAGCAAGGTATCGCGCTGAACCAGTTTGTCGATGGCCGGCCGCAACAATGGCGAAACCAGCCCGACCAGCGGTGCGAATATTGACGCTTTGCTGTTCGCCACATCCTGCCGTAATGAATCCAGTACTACGTCGGTCGGCGGCAGGCGGCCAAACGATTGGATTGTGCCCAGCTTGCTGCCGTTGCGCCAGTAGAGATCATTGCAGGCAATCTGTTTGGCGCGGTTGTCGCTTGTGCCGTCGAGCCTCACCGCCCATACATCGGTGTAATGGCGCATCAGGTTGCGCCCAACCTGATCGGATTCGTTGGCGAGGCCATTTGGCCAGAATTCGTTGCGGGAGTTCAGTAACAACAATGGGGAGAACAAAGCTCCGGCGGCCAGTACAAAGCATCGCCCGCTGATTTTTAGTAACCCGCCTTGATGGCGGGCTTCGAGCGCATGTATTCGATGCCGGTCGGCATGCAGTCTGGTCACGTCGCAATTGGCCAACAGCCTGGGGCCTTGCGTGGCGCAGATATTGCCGGCGTGGAGCTTGCATTGATTGGCGCACAGATAGCCCTGGCAATAGTCGCATTTCTGTTGCGGTGCCATTCCCAGCGGGATTTGATATGGATTCATGCCCAAATTCCGGAAATGATCGACTAGCTGTTGATTGGCCTTGGTTAGCGCCAGCGGCGAGTTGGGCAGCGGGGTAGCATCGTGCTTGAGTGGGTCAATACTGCCGCGCAGCCTGTACAGCTGTTCTGCTTGGCGATAGTACGGCTCCAGCGCTTCGTAGCTGAACGGCCAGCACTCCGGCAGCGTATTGCCATCGACGGCAAAGCATTGCGCCGGTTGAAAATCAATCGGGAAGAAACGTTCCATCGCCATGCCATACAGTGCGCTGGACCCGCCAACGC
>CALMFQ010000428.1 GCA_937863215.1 uncultured Pseudomonadota bacterium | reverse complement strand
TAGCCGCCTGTTGCAGGATATCGGTGTATTGGTCGAGAGTCAGTTTTCCCAGCGAGACGATTTTACAGCCGTTATGAAGATTGATGTCGCCATGTTTTTCACCAATTGAATAGATGGTCCAATCACGCGCCTGCGGATCAATGCCACTCCAGTGGCGCACGGCCTGACATACCAGTTCCAGACCGTTACGCGGTACACCGGGGCGGCCATACAGAATCAGGGTTCGTTGCTTGGTTAGCTGGCGTAATTGACGACGCTGGCTATAGAGCACACTGTTCATTTGCGGCTCGAAAATATAGTGCGATGAGAAGTCATAGCCTTGCTGGCAGAAATAGTCATGCAGGAAGCGGGTATTGAAAACGCCAATCATCGGGCCATCGTATTGGTAGGTGCTTTGCGCCAGCACATAGCGTGTTGACCAGGGATAGAAGCCCGGTTCGTGATCCTGCACCAGATACACCAATGGAGTCAGACTTTGTTGGAAATGCCGAGCCTGCCAGCCAAGCAAACGTTGCAGGGCGTAAGCAGTCCACCAAGCGGTGGCAACGAACATGTCACGCTCGCGTACCGGCAGGGTTCTGATGCCACGATCGGCAAATGGAATGATCCAGCGTCCGGGCTGATCCTCGACATCGGCGTTGCCGATCTGCCATCCGGCCAGGCTATCCAGATCGACTTCCGGGTAGTGGTGTTGATCGGAAAGGATGATGCGTGCATCGATATCTTTACCAGCCAGTTCGAGAAAAAACTGTAAGGCAGTCAGGATGCCACCGAATACATGTTCCTTTTTCAAGGTTGGCAAAACCAGATTCAGGCGCGGACGGGGTTGCTCGCTTGGGCGGCCCAGCATATGAGTCGCTTCGTAAATCTCTATCTGTGGCGCTGCTTCGCCTGCTGTAGCTGGTTCTGGGATCGATTTCTGAGCCAGTTGCTTGAGTTTGAATTTGATTTTATGTGCCAGCGAGGTCATGCCAGGGGTTCCGGGGCGAAAGAATGGATGGACAGGTTTTTGTTGAAAAACGGGTCGTCGGATGCTGCAACAGGGGGTATGCCGGAAGGTGTGGCGTTCCCGTGGTGGCGCAGTTTCACGCAGGACAAATAAATGTTCTGCCAGCCATGACGATGGGCAGTCATACCCAGGCCAATGGCACTGTCTCCCGATTCCTGTGTATCAAAACCGCCCAATTGTTCGAATTTATGCCGCTCGATCATCAGGGAATCCGCAGGGTTGGCCAGAACATTGCGGGTCAGTACACTGGAAATGAACGGGCCCGGAGGATGTGAGGGAGGGCTGCCTGCGTACAGCGGGACAGCTTGTTGCGCATTGGCTACGACCCAGCCTGCGTATTGCAATGTGCCAACCGGCGTGAGACGTTGTGGCGCAACACTGGCTACGTCCGGCAGGCAGGCGATTTCCAGCAAGCGTTCCAGCCAGTCATCGGCAAGCGGCTGGCTGGTATCCGCCAGAAACAACAATACACTGCCCCGGGCATGCCGGGCACCAAGATTGTTGCGCACCGCCAGATTGCTGTCGGCAGGCGCTTGCAAGCAAGTGATGTTCTGCATTGCTACGCTGGCGCTGTCCGCTGCATCAGTAACCACCAGAATTTCATAATCCGGCCAGCTGGTCTTGGCACGAATAGCCCCGATGCAATCTTGCAGCCCTCCTCCTGCACCACTGGAACTGATGATGATGGAGATGGTTACCGCTGGCGCGACAAAACGCGGAATATAGGTAAACAAGTGCTCGCCTTCGTCGACGCGAACAAACTGCTTCCCATAGCGAGCCTGCAGGTGCTCGCTGATTGCCTGTCTGCCGGCCTCATGGGCATAGGGTTTGGCTTCGGTGTTGATGGCGGTCGAGCCGGCATGCAGGCGCCAGTGGTAGAGGATGTCAGGCAGATGGTCGACGCGTTTCGCCAGTGCGCTCAGGCGCAACATCATATCGTAATCTTGGCTACCATTCATGCTGGTA
>CALMFQ010000427.1 GCA_937863215.1 uncultured Pseudomonadota bacterium | reverse complement strand
TGAACGAGCAAACCAACGAGGTGCTCAAACACGTGGCGCGGCTATGGGGCTTTGATGTGCATCTGGAGTCGGCTGATCCGGACGGCAAGGTTCTGCAGTCATTCACGGTGCACCAGGAAAAACGCCACTAATCGTTACCGGGCAATAACGACAATGGGCCCGCCGCGGGCCCGTTTGTCTTGCAATCAACTGGTCTCAAGCGGTTGCGAGCATCTTGCGGTAACGGTTCAGGTCGCCGGCAGTCTTGAATTCCTGCCCAAACAGACTGGAGAGATTGCGCAGAATACCGCCAATCACCCGCTCTTCCTGTTCCCGCCCGAACTGGATCTGCTGATCGAGCCAGCGCTCCAGCCAACCGGGGTCGGGCAGACGACTCTGGATTGTGTCGTTGGGAAACAGCGATTGATTGACATGCAGATTGGTCGGATGCAGCGGCTTGCCTGCGCGCCCGGCAGCAGCCATCAGTACGCCGATCTTGGCAAACGCCTGCTTCGCCTGCGCGCCAAAGCGCTCGATCGCACGTTTCATGTATTTCAGATAGGCGCCGCCGTGACGTGCCTCATCGCGCGACAGAATATCGTAGATATGACGGATGACCGGCTCGGAGTGCCACTCGGCCGCACGGCGATACCACTGTGTCAGACGCAGTTCACCGCAGAAATGCAGCATCAGCGTTTCCAGTGCCGGCGCCGGGTCGAATTCGAAGCGTACCGCGTGCAGCTCGCTTTCAGTGGGGACAAGGTCGGGGCGAAAGCGCCGCAGGTACTCCATCAGCACCAGAGCATGCTTCTGCTCTTCGTAGAACCAGATGGACATGAAGGCGGAAAAATCGCTGTCATCCCGGTTGTCACGCAGGAACATTTCCGTTGCCGGCAATGCCGACCATTCGGTAATCGCGTTCATCCGCACTGTTTGTGCCTGCTCCTCGGACAACAGACCGGCATCAAACTGATGCCAGGGAATATCGTCCGCCATGTTCCAGCGGGCTTTTTCCAGGGAGCTGAACAATTCGGGGTAAAGCATCGGGTAACTCCTGCCAGTGGTTGCAGATACAGCTTAATGCCGTTGCTTCAAGTTATTGTTACACCTGTTCACCGGAAAACCATGCCGGTCAATTTACCAGATCCGGCAAATGCCGCGATTGCTGCAACAGATCATCGATCTGTCGGTCCTTGTCCTGCCATAACTGTTGCACCCACTGCTGGAATGCCTTGCGGTATTGCTCGTCCTGGGCATAGTCTCCGCCAATGAAGCAGCGTGGAATCGGCATTTGCTCGATGCGCACCACCACACGGCGCATCTGGCCACAGAGGAATCCCCAGAATGTCGGAGCTCCTTCGGGATAAACAATGGTGATATTGAGAAAACTCTGGAATTTATCGCCCATCGCGTTCAATGCGAGTGCAATCCCGCCCGCCTTCGGCTTGAGCAAATGGCGGAATGGCGAGGCCTGACGCGCGTGCTTGCCGGGAGTGAATCGCGTGCCTTCGAGAAAATTCATCACGCTGGTCGGAATCTGGGCGACTTTTTCGCACGCCTGACGTGTGGTCTGCAGATCCTTGCCGCGCATCTCCGGGTGTTTTTGCAGATACTGTTCGCTATGCCGGCGCATGAACGGAAAATCGAGCGCCCACCACGCCAGCCCCATGATCGGTACCCAGATCAGTTCCTGTTTGAGAAAGAACTTGAGTAACGGAATACGCCGGTTGAGCAGGTATTGCAGCA
>CALMFQ010000426.1 GCA_937863215.1 uncultured Pseudomonadota bacterium | reverse complement strand
GCAGCGTTGCGGCCGCTGTTGCACGGCTTGCGCGCCAGCGCCGGCTTTCTCGGCGCAGCGCCGCTGCAGCAGTCGCTGCAGCAGATGGAGGCGGCGCTGGCCAGCGAGGACTGGGACGCGCTCGATGCCGGCGCACAGCAGGCGCGGCAAATGCTGCAGAACGGGATTTGACGCGGGGCGCAACAACGCCTGTCAATCGGCGCCGCGATTGCCATAATAAGACGATTGCAACACTTGCCCGCGGATTGTCCGGATCATGAATCGCACGTCTGTCGTTTACCCGTCCCTGCTCCTGCTGGCCTTGGCCGGCGCTGCCAGCGCCGCCGATATTTCCGTTTCCGGTTTCGGCAGCGCCGGCTATGCCGTGTCCGATGCGCCATACAAGTATCTGCGCCATATCGACAATAACGGTAGTTTCAAGCGCGACAGCCGCTTCGGATTGCAGCTCGATGCGGCGTTGAACGAGCAGTTCGGCGCCACGCTGCAGGGCAGGGTGGCGCCGTCGGAAGTGGACGATCTGAAAACCAGCGCCAAATTCACCTGGGCATTCCTGTCGTACCGGCCGAGCAACGACTGGCTGCTGCGCGCCGGCAAACTGCGCGTGCCGGTCTATCTGCACAGCTCCAATCTCGATGTCGGTGTGACTTACGACATGGGCTTGCTGCCGCGCGAAGTGTATTCGTTGCTGCCGACCAACGATTACAAGGGCGGTTCGATCAGCAAGAGCTGGCCGCTGGCGGGTGGCGAGCTGAGCGCCGAGGTATTTTCCGGCCGCGCCGAAACGGCGCTGCGTACTTATCTGAGCCCGCTGCAAGAGCCGGTGTACGTGCCGATTCGCGCCAATCTGCGCGGCCTGGCGCTGAATCTGCAGCGCAATGAAGATGTGTTTCACGCCACCATCGCCGAAGTGTTCGTGCGCAAGGGCGTCGGCAACGATGACGGCTTCGACAAGTTTTATCCCTACGTCGATCCGCCCGGCTATTTCCAGGTGGACAACGCGCTGCCGGGGCCGGGGGTGCCGAAAGAAGAAACGCTGCACAACATCGTCTACACCTTCGGCGCCGATGTCGATGTCGGCGCCGGCTATCGCGCGATGGGCGAATACGCACGGCGCGACATCCGCGATGCGGTCAAGGGCATGGATAGCTGGGGTGCCTACCTGTCGCTGCGCAAATCGTTTGGCAACTGGACGCCGTATCTCAGCGTTTCGCGTCTGCAGAGCGAGGCCGGGCCGCGCAAGCTGTTCCACGATCTGTACGACAACGGTTTTGCACCGATGGTCGAATACCAGCGCATGGCCGCCGATTATTCGATGCTGTTCGATCAGCGCACCTGGGCGTTCGGTACCTCGTATCGCATCGATCCGACGCACAAGATCAAGGCCGAGTGGGGCAGCACTTATATCGGCAACCGTTCGACCACCATCGATCTGCCGCCGGGCAAGGAGTTCAGTCACAAAAACCTGAACGTATTCTCGGTTTCCTACAATTTCGTGTTTTGAGAGAGGCGCAAATGAACAAATTGCTTGCAACCCTCTCTCTGGCGCTGCTGCTGGCTGCTCCGGCCGGCTACGCGGGCGACGTGGTGCTGATCGGCAACGGCAACGTACCGAAAATCGACGCGGAAACCGCGGTCAGGCTGTATACCGGCCGCGCAATCCAGGTGGCGGGGGTCAACGTCACGCCGGTGAACCTGAAAAGCGGCGTGCGCCTGCGCGGTCAATTCCTCGCCGATCTGCTCGGTATGGACGAGGAACGCTACGTGGCGTACTGGACGGTACGGCGCTACATCGGCAAGGGCGCGCCACCCAGGGAACTGGAAGGCAGCGCCGAGGTGATCGGCTACGTACAGTCCACGCCCGGGGCAATCGGCTATATCGATTCCAGCGAGCTGAAGCCGGGGCTGAACGTGGTGCTGAAGCGCTGAGCGCAGGCTGGACCGAAACGACAAGGGCGACCGGAATGGCCGCCCTTGTCGTTTTCAGCGGATCACCCGCCGCCATTCCTCGTCAAATATCCGTACCAGCGTCTGGTCGTTGAGCCGGTTGATGCCGGTGTCGACGCGTGCCATGTCGGGTGGAAACTCGAACATGCCGCCAATCTGCTGCGCCGAGACAAAGCGCAACCCGGCCGGCAGCCTGGTGGGCGGCCGGTAAGGCTCGCGGCCGGCCAGCACATAACCCCATTCGCCGAATGCCGGCACCAGCGCATGATAGGCGGCGGCCTGCAGTCCTACGCTCTGCAGCGTGTTGGCCACCATCCAGAACGATTGCCGCGCATACAGCGGCGAGGTGGACTGGATCACCGCGCGGCCGCGCACGTTCAGATGGTGCTCCAGCAGGCGGTAAAAGGTGTTGGTATAGAGCTTGCCGACCGCGTAATTGGTCGGGTCGGGGAAATCGACCACGATGAAGTCGAACATATCCTGATGCTGGTCGAGCCAGGCAAACGCATCGGCATTGAGTACCTTCACCTTCGGCGAGTGGAACGCATCGTGGTTGAAACGGCGCAACAGCGGCACGTCGCGGAACAACCTGGTCATCGCCGGATCGAGGTCGATCAGCGTCACCGACTCGATCTGCGGGTATTTGAGGATCTCGCGTACCGCCAGCCCGTCGCCGCCGCCCAGTACCAACACCCGTCGCGCCCACGGCAGCGTCGCCAGCCCCGGATGCACCAGCGCTTCGTGGTAACGGTATTCGTCGCGCGAGGAGAATTGCAGGTTGCCGTTGAGGAACAGCCGGTAGTCGTCTTTCCAGCGTGTCATCACAATGCGCTGATACGGCGTGGTTTCGGTCAGCACGATTTCATCCTGGTACAGGCTGGTTTCGGCGAAAGCGGTGAGCTTGTCCGAGCCGATGAAGCCGGCCAGCAGCAGCACGGTGACCACCATCGCCTGGCCGGCGAGCGCGCGGCGCTCCGGCAATTGCACGCGGAACAGCCAGATGGTCCAGCTCGCCACCACTGCGTTCAGCAGACCGAACAGCAGCGCCGAGCGCACCATGCCCAGATGTGGCGCCAGCAGCAGTGGGAACAGCAGTGATACTGCCAGCGCGCCGAGATAGTCAAAAGTCAGCACCTGCGATACCAGATCGCGGAACTGGATCTGTTTCTCCAGCAGCCGCATTACCAGCGGTATCTCCAGCCCCACCAGCGCGCCGATCAGGAATACCAGCCCGTACAACACCAGCTTGAACGGAGCGGTGAGGAACGCATACACCCAGAACAGCACTGCCGCCGAATAGCCGCCGATCAGCCCGACCAGCAATTCGATCTGCACGAAGCGCGCCGCCACGCCGTTGAGCACAAAGCGCGACAGCCACGAGCCGCAGCCCATGGCAAACAGGTAGACGCCGATCACGGTGGAGAACTGCAGCACCGAGTCGCCGATCAGGTAGCTGGACAGTGCGCCGGCAATCAGTTCATAGGCGAGACCGCAGGAGGCGACAATGAAAACGGACAGCAGCAGGGCAAAACGCATGAGGTCGGAACGGATTCAAATGGCAAGGCTGCAGGCCTTGCCGGTATTGGTCTGCAGCCCGGCCTGCAG
>CALMFQ010000425.1 GCA_937863215.1 uncultured Pseudomonadota bacterium | reverse complement strand
TTGGCGCTGAGCTGTTGTTGTAACAGCCAGTCGGCCATGCTGATGCGGTCGAGCGCGCGCAGTTGCGGGTCGTCCGAGCTCAGCGCCGACGGGATGGCAAAGGCACGCCGGCCGTCGTTGCCGCGCAGCTGCTTGTAGTGCTGCATCTGCGCATCGAATTGCCGGTATTGCGCCTGCACCGCGGCGCTGACGCCGAACTGCGGTAACAGCCCCTCCTGCCACTGGCCGTGGATATACAGCCGCTCCTGCGGTGCGTGGCACAGATAGCGTTCGTCGTATTCCGGCCGCAGCGCCGCCGGATCGCCATGCAACACCCCCAGATCGGCAAGCAGTTCGCGCACCCACACCGCTTCCGGCCCCGGCAGCGGCAGGTAGTGCGCGCCCCACGGATAGCGGCTGACGCTGTTTTCGCCCCAGCGCGCATTGCCGCCCGGCTGCGTTTCCATCTCCAGCAACAGAAAATCGCTGAAACCGGCCTTGCGCAGCCGCCACGCTGCCGACAGCCCGGCAATGCCGCCGCCGACGATCAGCAGTGGCAGGCGTTGTTCGTCGCTAGCGGCAGGAAAGCCGCCGTCGCGCAGCCGGTGGCCAAGCTGCAGATCCGGCCCCAGTAAGGCACCGGGCGGCAAGGGCGGCGGCGTCTGGCGCGCGCAGCCGGTGCACAATGCGGCTGCCGCGCTACCGAGAAATTCGCGCCGGTTCAAGCGTTCCTCCGCATCGGGATTTGATAGGCCATAATCAGAGTTGTCCTTGCCATCCGCTGTTGTCGGGCCGCTGTCGGCGGCGCGTTGAAAAATCGATGAAACTCAAGACCCTAGCCAACTGGTTTGCACTGCTGGTGATTGGTGCGCTGGTCGCCAATCTGCTGGCGGTGGCGTTCCTGATCCATGCCAACGGCCGCATCGCCGCGGCTCACGCACGCCGCGAGCAGGCGGTGGCGCTGACGCATCAGCTGCGGCTGGAAACCGACCGGCTGGCGCGGCTGGTGCGTGCCTACACCACCACCGCCGATCCGCTCTACCTGCTGTATTACTACGACATTCTTGCCGTGCGCGCCGGGGAAAAACCGCTGCCGCCGCTGGCGTCGGCGTCACTCTACTGGGATGAGGTAATCGCCGGCAACCGCCCGCACAAGTTGCCGCTGGATGGGCCGCGCATGTCGCTGGCCGAACGGCTGCGCGCGGTGGGCGGTAGCGCGCGCGAGCTGGCGGCGCTGCAGCAGGTGCTGCGCATCAGCGAAGACATGAACGATCGGGCACAGATCGCGTTTGCCGCCACCCAGGGGCTGTACGACAAGAATCGCGGCGAATATGTGTCGGATGGCGAGCCGGACCTGAAATTCGCCACTGCGGTGGTGCACGGCAAGCAGTACAGCCAGCTGGAAGCGCAGCTCTCGCATGCGGTGGTGCAGCTGATCGCCGCGGTGGACGAGCGCACCCGCAGCAGCATCGACGAGGCGCGCAGCGCGATCCAGTTCGGGCAGTGGGTGCTGGCGGCGACGGCGGTGTTCGGCTTCATCCTGATCGCACGGGCGCTGTATCTGATCCGCACGCAGGTGCTGAAGCCGATCTCCGCGCTGGAAAAAGACGCCAAGCGCCTGGCTGCCGGCGATTATTCGGCGCGGCTGGCGGATATGGGCGGGGTGGACGAGCTGCTGACGCTGGAGCGTACTTTCGATTCGATGGCACAGGCGATCGAAGACGATATCCGCAGCCGCGAGCAGATGCTGGCCGAGCTGGATGCGGCGCGGCGCCAGGCGGAAGGCGCCACCGAAGCGAAGTCGTTTTTCCTTGCCAGCATGAGCCACGAAATCCGCACGCCGCTGAACGGTGTGATCGGCATGCTGCGCTTTGCCCTGCGCGACCAGCAGCTGGCGAGCGAAACCCGCCACAAGGTGCGGCTGGCGCTGAGCAGTGGCGAATCGTTGCTGACCATCATCAACGACGTGCTGGATTTTTCCAAGATCGAAGCCGGCAAGCTGAATATCGAATCGGTCGATTTCGAATTCTTGCCGATGCTTTTCGATGGGCTGGAAACCCTGTCCGAGCTGGCTTCCACCAAAGGGCTGGATTTCATCGTCGAGGCCGATCCGCTGTTGCCGCGCTATTTCCGCGGCGATCCAACACGCATCCGGCAAGTGCTGGTGAATCTGGCCGGCAACGCGATCAAGTTCACCGACAGCGGCAAGGTAACGGTGACCGTGCATGGCGAGGGCTGCGATGCCCAGTCCTGCCGCTTGCGCTTCAAGGTCAGCGATACCGGCATCGGCATTGCCGCGGATGCGCTGCCGAAATTGTTCCAGCGTTTCCAGCAGGCCGACGCCAGCACCACGCGCAAATTTGGCGGCACCGGGCTGGGGCTGGTGATCTGCCGCCAGTTGGTCGAAGCGATGGGGGGGCAGATCCAGGTCAGCAGCCAGCTGGGCGCGGGCACCACGTTCGAATTCGTGCTGGCGCTGCCGCTCGGCGTGGCGCCACCGCAGCAGGAGCAGCGTCAATCGGATCGTAACAGTCACCAATTGCAGGTGCTGGTGGCGGAAGACGTAAAAACCAATCAACTGATCATCGAAACGCTGCTGGAGGAAATGGGGCACCGGGTGGAAATCGTCGACAACGGGCTGGAAGCGGTCAAGGCCGTCGCACGTGGCGGTTTCGACGTGGTGCTGATGGACGGCAACATGCCGGTAATGGACGGCCTCGAAGCGACGCGCCTGATCCGTGCCGGCGGTGACGCCGGGCTGCCGGTGGCGGATCGCACTATCGGCATCGTTGCGCTGACCGCCAATGTTACCGACGCACATGAACAGACCTTCCGCGCCGCCGGCATGGACGCGTTCCTGACCAAGCCGATCGAACAGCAGGCACTGCACGCCGCATTGCAACAGGTGATCGACGCGCGCCTGCGCCAGGGGGCGGATTTGCCGCCGTTGCAGCCGCCTGTTGCCGAAGCCCTGCCGATGCAGCCGGAC
>CALMFQ010000424.1 GCA_937863215.1 uncultured Pseudomonadota bacterium | reverse complement strand
GCAGGCTTGGCTGGGATTGCTGGGGAGGGGTGTGCCAGCGCTTTAACTGGCGGTGCCACGGTTGGCGCCAGATGGGAACTCATTGCGCTTTGCCCTACAAGTCCTGCGGCGCTTCCGTCTGTCACGAAGCTTCGGTCAGGCGCTCGCAACGCAGTTGCTTATAGTTGCTTGTTCACGAATGCGTTGCCTCTTGCGTATGAATCGGCTGTGCCACCAGCTTGACGCCCAGCGCAGCACAAACCCGGCTGATGGTGTCGAAGCGGGGGTTTGCGTTGGGACGCAGTGCCTTGTACAGCGCCTCGCGCGTAATGCCAGAGGCTTTGGCGATATCAGTCATGCCGCGAGCCCGGGCAACCGTGCCCAGCGCATCGGCCAAGGCGGCAGGATCGTTTTCTTCCAGCACAATGGTCAGATATTCCGCAATGGCTTGCTCGTCGGGCAGGTGTTCGGCCATATCGAAGGCGGGCAGTTCCGACAGTTTGATGATTTTACGGGTCATGATTTACTCTCCTAGAGTAGCTGCCAAGGCAATGGCCTGGGTTATGTCGGCGGACTGCGAGGATTTGTCTCCCCCGCCCAGCATTACGATCACTACATCTCCACGCTGCACATAGTACATACGCCAGCCGGGACCAAAAAACTCGCGCATTTCCCATACACCTTCACCCACTGCCTTGATATCGCCCAGGTTGCCATGTTGGGCTTTTTCCAGGCGGCGAGCCAATCGGCGCCGAGTCATGCCATCCTTGATATCGGTCAGCCAGGTAGCGAATTCAGGGAGTTGATAGACCGTATACATGGTCAAATTGTAATCGAACGATTACAAAATCGCGAGGCAATTTGCGTAATCGTGAAATCACACATGTGCTGCCAATGGCAAGAAGGCCCTATAGACCTGTAGGGTGTACAGCTTGCTGCACACCGAATCGCCCTCCGCACAGGCAAGCGGCGGCGCAGCTCCGGTTGCCCTATGGGCTGGATTGGATGTTGCTGGGCAACCCGATCAAGACAAAAGCCAAAGACACCGCCGGGATGCTCACCGCGGCGTTGAGTGCTGTCGATCAGGCTCGCCAGCTGTCCTTGCCCAATTCAGCCAATTCCGCTTAACCCTGCGTCAGAAAAAGATTGCACGATGAAATGAGGGGCGCCCGGTTTTTTCCGCTGGATTGACTGCTACAGGTGCTTGAACTCGCGCACAATCGCCTGCTGTCGGCGGCTGATGGGTAAATGCTCGTCGATGCCGTGCAGCAGCACCTCCCAGTGGCTGTCGCCTTCGTCGCTGCTGTGGCGCTCGAAGCCGGTAATTGCCGCGCGCGCCACCAGGCAGTTGCGGTGGATGCGCACGAATACTTGTTCGAACTCCTGCTCCAGGTGGGTCAGCGATTCTTCCAGCAGGTATTCGCGCTGCGCGGTGCGCAGGGTGATGTATTTCAGCTCGGCTTTCAGGTACAGCACGTCCTTGACCGGCACCAGCAGCACCTTGCCGCGCTCGGTGACGCTGAGGAACTGGCGGCTTTTCTCGTCGAGATTCTTCACTGCCGGCGGTAGCGTGGTTACCCGCCTCGCCTTCTCCAGCGCCGTGGCCAGCCGTTCCTGGCGGATCGGCTTGAGCAGGTAATCCACCGCGTTGACTTCGAATGCCTGCAGCGCGAACTGGTCGTAGGCGGTGGTGAAAATCAGCGCCGGCGGGTGCGGCAGTTTGAGCATGTGCTGCGCCAGCTCGATGCCGGACATGCCCGGCATGCGGATATCCACCAGTGCCACGTCGGCCGGGTGCTGATTGAGCCATTCCAGCGCCTGGATGCCGTTGCCGGCCTCGCCGCAGATGTCCAGCGGCAGCGTTTCGTTGCAATCGGCCAGCAGGTCGCGCAGCCGGTTGCGCGCCGGGGTTTCGTCGTCGACGATCATGATCCGCAGGGCTTTGTTCACAGGCTTACTCCCGGTAGGGCACGACAATATGTACTTGATAATAGTTGTTGCCGACAGTTGCTTTCAGGCTGGCTTCGGCGTCGAAGAACAGCGCCAGCCGTTCACGGATATTGCCCATCGCCATCTTGTTGCCGTTGTGCTGCGATTCGGCTTGCGGCTGATACGGATTGCGGATGTCGATGTGCAATTCGTTGCGGCTGCGATAGACATTGACGCTGATCATGCCGATGTCCGGGTGCGGCTCGATCCCGTGATAGACGGCATTTTCCAGCAGCGGCTGCAGGATCAGCGGCGGCAGGCGGGCCTGCATCGGTGCGTGATCGGTGTGCCAATCGATTTTCAGCCGCTCGCCCAGCCGCAGTTGTTCCAGCGCCAGATAATTGCGCGCCAGCTCCAGCTCGCGCCACAGCGTCGATAGCTGGTTGTTTTCCGCCATCAGTACCCGGAACAGTTCAGCCAGATCTTCCAGCGCCCGCTCGGCTTTGCGCGGTTCGCTGCGGATCAGGCTCAGCACCGCATTGATGCTGTTGAACAGAAAATGCGGCCGGATACGCGCCTGTAGCGCCTGCAGCCGTGCTTCCATCAGCGCTGGCGACAGCGCCTTGTTGCGCAGGCGGAAATACTGCAGCAGCATTCCGATCAGTGCCGTGGTGTAAATCGCACCGCGCAGTAGACCTTCGCCGTGGCGCAGATCAAGCAGTGGTCCGAGCCACAGATACACCAGCCCCACCGCAATCCAGCCGATTGCCAGCACCGCCAGCATGCCAACACGGTAGCGCTGCGCGGCCAGCTGCGGCATCAGCACATACAGCAACGCCAGTGCGAGGAACAGCGCTGGCTCTACCAGCGCGGCAAACAGACTGAACTGATTGGCAAAAGCGGCGAACGTCGGACTATTGAGCAGCGCCGCCAGCATCGTGGCAATGTTCACCGTCAGTAGCACGCGCAGGATTACGCCCATATTGCGGAAGTCCGGCAGCGCGTTGGGGATGCCGTTTTGCTCTATAATCGCCATTTTCTGATTTTGTACAAGGCATTACCCCTATGCAAGAAAATGCTTCTCAAAACGGCGCAGCAAAAAGCTGGTCGGGCCGTTTTTCCGAGCCGGTTGCCGAGCTGGTGAAACGTTATACCGCCTCGGTCGATTTCGATAAGCGCATGGCTGAATTCGATATTCAGGGCTCGTTGGCGCATGCGCAGATGCTGAATAAGGTAGGGGTATTGTCGGCCGAGGATTTCGCCGCAATCCAGAACGGCATGGCGGAAATTCTGGAAGAAATCCGCAGCGGCAAATTCGAATGGTCGGTTGACCTCGAAGATGTGCACATGAATATCGAAAAACGCCTGACCGACCGCATCGGCGATGCCGGCAAGCGTCTGCACACCGGCCGTTCGCGAAACGATCAGGTCGCCACCGATATCCGCCTGTACCTGCGTTCGGCGGTGGACGGCATTATCGAGCTGGTCAAAGAACTGCAGCGCTCGCTGCTGGATCTGGCCGAGCAAAATGCCGATACCGTGATGCCCGGTTTCACCCACCTGCAAGTGGCGCAGCCGGTCACCTTCGGCCACCACTTGCTGGCTTACGTCGAAATGCTCAACCGTGATGCCGAGCGTTTTGCCGATGGCCGCAAGCGTATCAACCGCATGCCGCTCGGCAGCGCCGCGTTGGCTGGCACCAGCTACCCGATCGACCGCGCCTACACCGCGCAGCTGCTGGGTTTTGACGCGGTGTGCGAAAACTCGCTGGATGCGGTTTCCGACCGCGATTTCGCGATTGAATTCACCGCCGCCGCCGCGCTGACCATGACCCACCTGTCGCGCCTGTCGGAAGAGCTGATCCTGTGGATGAGTCCGCGTTTTGGCTTCATCGACATCGCCGACCGTTTCTGCACCGGCAGCTCGATCATGCCGCAGAAGAAGAACCCGGACGTGCCCGAACTGGCGCGCGGCAAGACCGGCCGCGTGAACGGCAGCCTGATCTCGATGCTGACGCTGATGAAGGGCCAGCCGCTGGCGTACAACAAGGACAACCAGGAAGACAAGGAACCGCTGTTCGACACCGTCGATACCTTGGTACAGACCTTGACCATCTACGCCGACATGATGCGCGGCATCAGCGTCAAGCCGGATGCGATGCGCGCCGCGGTGCAGCAGGGCTTTGCCACTGCCACCGATCTGGCCGACTACCTGGTGAAACGTGGCCTGCCGTTCCGCGATGCGCACGAAGCGGTGGCGCTGGCAGTGCGGTTTGCCGAAGGGCAGGGTTGCGATATCGGCGATCTGAGCCTGGAGCAACTGCGCCAGTTCTCGCCGCTGATCGAGCAGGACGTGTTCGAAGTGCTGACGCTGGAAGGCTCGCTCAACGCGCGTAACCACATTGGCGGCACCGCGCCGGCTCAGGTTCGCGCAGCCATCGCCCGCGCCCGCGCCCGCCTGGCCTGATTTCAGGCCCAGCTCAAGCGTGACTGTGTCGCCTGCGCCTTGCCGTACTACCGTACTGCCAGCGGCTTGGCTTCGCGTCACACTTGATCTGGACCTGAAAGGATAATAATGCGGATCGATCACTCAGCGCTGCAATGGAGCTGCCAGCCATTTGCGGCGCTGAGTGTTGTCGAGTTGTACCAGATCCTGCATTGGCGCCAGCACGTGTTCGTGGTTGAACAAGCCTGCGCCTATCTCGATGCCGATGGCCTCGATCCCGAGTGCCTGCATCTTTCGCTGAATAATGACTGCGGTGAACTGCTTGCCTATGCGCGCCTGTTGCCGCCCGGCGTGCAAGGGCAGGAGCCGGCTATCGGCAGGGTGCTGGTGGCGCGGCAATACCGCAGACAGGGGCTGGGGCGAGCCCTGATGCTGCGGGCGCTGGACGAGTTGGCGCAGCGTTATCCCGGCCAGGCGGTGCAAGTCGCCGCACAGCTGTATCTGCACGATTTTTACCGCAGCCTCGGCTTCGCCGCTATCGGCGAGCCATTCGACGAAGACGGCATTCCTCACCTGCGCATGTGCCGCCCCACTTGGCCGGCACGGCGCAGCGGCGAGCAGCTGTAACGCGCGTCCGGAGGTTTGCAGCAAGGGTTGCAGCCGTTCCGCCAGTGCCCGCGTCGCCAGCGACGCAGCCAGGATCAGCGCCAGCGATGCCAGCAGGTCCGGTATCGGCATACCGCTCGGGTGTACGAACAGGTAGGTGTGCAGGAAGTAGATTTCCAGCACGCAGGCACCGAACGGTCTGAACGGTGCGTGCAGCCAGTCCGGCAGCGCTACGCTGAGCAATAGCTGGATCGCCAGCAGCGAGGCCAGTCCTACCAGCAGCAATCCCTTCAATGGCGCGCCAAACAGCCACCAGGCCAGCACAAAGCCGGACACCAGCGCTGTCAGCAGCAGCAGGGAATGTTTCCAGCCTCCTTGCCATCGCTGGTTGGCATGTGCCACACCGAAGCAGAAACTGAATGCGGTAAACCACAGCATGTGCCCGTATCGCACCCGTTCGGACAGCAGCAACGCCAGCAGCAGCAGCGCAAACAATGCCAGTGACCCGGCCGGACCGCTGCGCAGCAGGCGCGTCAGCAGCGGATAGCCCAGGTAAAACAGCAGCAGCAGGGTGAAATACCACAGCCCGGCGCCGAACGGGCTCGGATTCGGCAGATACAGCCAGTTGAGCCAGCCTGACAGCCCGAATACACCGAGCAGCGATTGCCAGCTGAAAATGTGTGCCTGCCCTTGCCACAGAAACAATGCCAGCAACAGCAGATTGATTGCCAGCAGGTCCGGGCCGAGGCGGCGCAATTTATTGCGCACGAACGCCAGCGGCTGCGGGCTGCTGCCATAAATCAGCGCGGTGAAATAGCCCGATGCGAAGCCGAACAGGCATAGCGCGATCGAGGCAACGATCCACAGCCACGCATACGGCAGGAAGTGGCCGCAGGTAACGGCCAGGATTGCCGCCACCTTGGCGGTTTCGAAATTGCGGCTGACGGTGCGGTCGATACTCATCGATTGAATCGGGTCGGGTGGTTGGCCGGTGGCAGAACGGTCAATGATACAAGCGTCGGCACACCGCCGGAATCCCCGCTGTGGGCTGGCTGGATCGGCGTTGCCGCCAGCCGGCGCAGGCGTAAAAAAGCGGATGGCAGCCCATCCGCTGGTGCTGTTGCGTCCGCAGCGCTAGCGCTTGCCCAAAGCCGTACCGCTGATGAAGCGGTCGCGCAGCGTGGTCTGCATGCCGAACGAAGTGATCATGCCCTCCGCCTTGGGGCCGATGAATGCGCCATTGGCCTGGCCGCTGACCGGAATCGGCGCGCCCGGATTGGTGCTGGAACAGCCTTGGCAGTCGCCGATCAGCGGCAGTGTGAAGGTCGGCGCGAGGCTGATTCCGCCACCCGAGCCTTTGAAGCTGCGGTCGGCAAAGCTGACTTTCAGCTGATAGGCAGTGATTTTCTGCTGGGTAAAATCGACTGTCGCCTGCAGCGAATCGAGATGGCCGCTCTCGCCGAAGATTTCCGACGTTGGCGTGCTGCCGCCGATTGCGCTATAGACGGCGGTGGTCATGCCCATATTGGCTGCGGTCAGGTTTACCGCCGGCGTCATCTGGTCGGCGCGAATGAAATGGAAACTGCCGATACTGTTTTTGGTGTTGCCGCCGTTCATCACAACGAAGGTATTGGCGGACGACTTGACCTCCCAGCGGCCCCAGGTGATTTTCTGCTGACTGCCGTCGTCGTGAGCCAGCACCGTAGTGCTGGATTCGACCAGCGGCGCGCTATTGCTGCTGAACACAAAGGCGCCGTCGGTAACCGAAGTGACGTTGCCGGCTGAATCGACGCCGATATTGCTGCCGGCATGCACACCGGAGCCCGCCGCCAGCGTGCCGTCGGCAAATTTCTCCGCATCCGCACCGACCATCGCCGCGATCAGACTGCCGGTAGTGCCTGTGCCTGTGCCGGAGCCCGTACCGGTGGTGGAACCCGTACCGGTGGTGGAACCCGTACCGGTAGCGGAACCCGTACCGGTAGCGGAGCCCGTACCGGTAGCGGAGCCCGTGCCGGTGGCGGAGCCCGTGCCGGTAGCGGAGCCCGTACCGGTGGCGGAGCCAGTACCGGTAGCGGAGCCCGTGCCAGTTCCGCTGCCCGTGCCGGTAGCGCCACCGGTTCCGCTGCCGGGCACGGTATTGCTGGTTTTGCTCAGCGCCAGTACTGCCGCG
>CALMFQ010000423.1 GCA_937863215.1 uncultured Pseudomonadota bacterium | reverse complement strand
GTCGTTTTGCCGCTCCCAGCGGTACAGCACTCAGCCGCGCAGATTCAGTCGCTTGATAGCGCGCTCGATACCTTCCAGCGTCAGCGGGAACATCCGCTCGTGCATCTGCTGGCGGATCAAGTGCAGCGATTCGGTGTAATCCCAATATTGTTCTACCACCGGGTTGAGCCAGATGGCGCTCTGGTATTGATCCAGCAGCCGTTGTAGCCAGACCTGGCCGGACTCTGGATTGTTGTGTTCGACGCTGCCATTGGGATAGACGATTTCGTACGGGCTCATGGTTGCATCGCCGACAAAAATCAGCTTGTAGTCGGCGCCGTAGGTATTGAGTACGTCGTAGGTCGACATGCGCTCGTTATGGCGGCGCTTGTTGTCTTTCCATACCGATTCGTAGACGCAGTTGTGGAAATAGAAATATTCCAGATGCTTGAATTCGGTCTTGGCCGCCGAGAACAGTTCTTCGCAGACACGGATGTGATCGTCCATCGAACCGCCGACATCGAGAAACAGCAGCACTTTTACCTTGTTGTGCAGCTCCGGCACCATTTTCAGATCGAGGTGGCCGGCATTGTTGGCGGTGGCCTTGATGGTACCGTCCAGGTCGAGGATTTCCTCGGCGCCAGCGCGGGCGAACTGGCGCAACCGGCGCAGCGCGACCTTGATGTTACGCGTGCCGAGCTGAACCTGATCGTCGAAATTCTTGAATTCGCGCTGATCCCAGACTTTGACCGCCTTGCGGTGACGAGATTGCTCCTGGCCGATGCGGATACCTTCCGGGTTGTAGCCGTTGGCTCCGAACGGGCTGGTGCCGCCGGTACCGATCCATTTGTTGCCACCGGCGTGGCGTTCTTTCTGTTCTTTCAGGCGCTGCTTGAAGGTTTCCATCAGCTTGTCCCAGCCGAGCGCTTCCAGCTGCTTCTTGTCGTCTTCGCTGAGAAAGCGCTCGAACTCCTTGCGCAGCCAGTCGTCCGGGATGTCGGCGGTCAACAGTTCGCCCAGCGATTCGATGCCCTTGAAATAGCTGCCGAATACCTTGTCGAATTTGTCGAAATGCTTTTCGTCCTTCACCAGGCAAGTGCGCGCTAGGTAGTAGAAATCATCCAGACTGCCGGAGATCACGCGTTTGTCGAGCGCTTCGAGCAGAGTGAGGAATTCCTTGATACTGACAGGAATACGGGCTTGTTTGAGCTGGTAAAAGAAGTCGATAAGCATGCAGGTGATCGCTGTGTGGCTGGTCTGACGCGGATTTCCGCGCCAGACGGAAATTTTTGTGGCAAATTAGATGTCAGACTCTAATTATTCGGGTAATAATGCTGTTGACGATTCTACTACCAAGCGCATCGGCTTTGGCCAGTGATGCGTCTTTTTTGCAAGACAAAATGACCGTTGGTCATATTGATTCCAACAGGAGCTCATCATGGACGTGATTTATCCTGCCCACAGTAGCGAGGCGCAGCTGGCGCGGCTGCAGCAAGCCTATGCAGGCCAGCGCAGCGCATACGCTCAGGCTCCTTATCCCGCGCTGGCGACGCGCAAGCACAATCTGCTGCAACTGGAAAAGCTGCTGCTGGATAACCAGCAGCGCATCGCCGATGCAATTCGTGCCGATTTCGGTAATCGCTCGGAGCATGAAACCCGTTTGCTGGAAATCTTTGCCAGCGTCGAAGGTTTGCGCCACACGCGCAAGCATCTGCGAAGCTGGAGCAAGGCGCGCTCGCGGCCGGTGGCTCTGTGGTTCCAGCCGGCGCGGGCCAGGGTGATACCACAGCCGCTCGGCGTGGTTGGCATCATTGTGCCGTGGAATTACCCGGTATTTCTCTCTGTCGGCCCGCTGACCGCGGCACTGGCGGCCGGCAACCGCGCCGTGGTGAAAATGTCGGAATTCACGCCGCATACCGGCGAACTGTTCGCCAGCCTGATCGGCGAGTATTTCGACGAGCAGACCATCAGCGTGATCAACGGTGGCGCCGACGTGGCGGCGAAATTCTCCACCCTGGCGTGGGATCATCTGCTGTTTACCGGCTCGACCGGCGTCGGCCGGCACGTGATGCGCGCCGCAGCCGAAAACCTGACACCTGTCACTTTGGAATTGGGCGGCAAATCGCCGACAATCATCGGCCCGGATTATCCGATTGACGCAGCCGCTGCCAGCATTCTGTACGGCAAGTGCCTGAACGCCGGCCAGACCTGCGTGGCACCGGATTACGTGCTGCTGCCGGAAGGCAAAGCCGACGCGTTCCTTGCTGCCGCGCGCGAGTCTGTCGCCAAGCTGTATCCAACCATGGCGGCCAATGGCGATTACACCGCAATCATCAATCAGCGGCATTTGCAGCGTTTGCAGGGGTATCTGGCCGAGGCAGCGGAGCAGGGTGCGCACGTGGTGCCGCTGAGCCCGCCCGGTGAGAGCCTGGACGGCAGCGGCAAACTGGCACCGACGCTGGTATTCAATCCGGGCGAGGCGACGCGGCTGATGCAGGATGAAATCTTCGGCCCGATCCTGCCGGTGCTGACCTATCGTTCGCTGGATCAGGCTATTGCCTTCGTTAACGCCCGCCCGCGGCCACTGGCGCTGTATTACTTCGAACGCGACAAACAGCGTATCGAGCAGATGATGCGCCAGACGATTGCCGGCGGCGTATCGATCAACGATGTGATCCTGCATGTGGCGCAGCACGATCTGCCGTTCGGTGGCGTCGGGCCGTCCGGTATCGGCCACTATCACGGCAAGGAAGGTTTCGATACGTTCAGCAAACTGAAGCCGGTATTCATGCAGTCGCGCATCAACGGCGTCGGTTTGCTCAAGCCGCCGTACGGCAGGCTGTTTCAGCTGATGCTGCGGCTGATGTTGCGCTGATCGGCCGACAGAACCTGACTCAACTTCAACCAAGAGACCGGATTTCATGCTCAGTCGCAGACAATTCATCAAGGCCGGCATTGCCGGCACCGCCGCTCTGGTGGTCGCACGTGTCGTCTACGGGCCGTTCGCGGCCACACCAGTGTGGCAAGGCGGCAGCGCACATCGTTTCGCTACGCTGTCGGATGCCAGTCGCGGGCTGATTGCCGCGCTTGCCACCGCGATACTTGACGGTGCGTTGCCAGTTGACGCCGATGCACACGCCGGGGCGGTCGCCGAAGTGGTGGTCGGTGTCGACAAGGCTGTCGCCGCATTGCAGCCGGCGGTGCAGGCGGAATTGCAGCAATTGTTTGCGTTGCTGAATTTTCCGGTCAGCCGACGCTTGCTGGCCGGCGTATCGCAACCGTGGCTGAAAGCGCCGACAGATGAAGTTGCCGCATTTCTGCAAAACTGGCGCGACAGCCGTTTCACGTTGTTGCGTAGCGGCTTTCACGGCCTGCACCAATTGATCCTGGCTGCCTGGTACGGCAGCCCCAACGCTTGGGCCGCAATCGGCTACGCCCAGCCGGCGCATGTTCTGGCCGCTCAACAAGCCAACTGAATCGAGTAACCGCACATGAGCCAATTTCACGATCCGATTGTTGCCGGCCTGGAGCGCGGCTGGAAGGTACTGGACGGCGCCGCGCTGACGCAGGATCAAACGCTGGAAGCGGATGTGGTCATCGTCGGCACCGGTGCCGGTGGCGGGGTGACCGCCGAGACGCTGGCCAGGGCCGGCCTGAAGGTGATCCTGCTGGAAGAGGGGCCGCTGAAATCGACGCGTGATTTCAGGATGCGCGAAGCGGAAGCTTATCCGGCGCTGTATCAGGAATCGGCAGCGCGCCAGACCAAGGACAAGGGTATCAGCATCCTGCAGGGCCGCAGCGTTGGCGGCTCGACCACGGTCAACTGGACTTCCAGCTTCCGCACACCGGCGGATACGCTCAAATACTGGCAAACACAGTTCGGTCTCAAGGATTTCACCGTCGAGCAATTGCAACCGTGGTTCGAGATGATGGAGCGCCGGCTGCATATTCAGGACTGGAATACCGCCCCCAATGCCAATAACCTGGTACTGAAGACCGGCGCCGAAAAGCTCGGGATTTCCTGGGGCCATATCCGCCGCAATATCAATGGCTGCTGGAATCTTGGTTATTGTGGCATGGGCTGTCCGACCAATGCCAAGCAGTCGATGCTGATCACCACCGTCCCCACGGCAATGGATCTGGGTGCCACGCTGCTGTACCGGGTGCGGGCGGAGAAGCTGCTGTTGCAGGGCGATCGGGTGCAGGGCGTGGAATGCCGCACCATGGATGCCGCCGGCGTGGCGCCGGGCAGCGTCCGGCTGACGCTGCGCGCGCGCCACGTAGTGCTGGCTGCGGGAGCAATCGGCTCGCCGGCCATCCTGCTGCGCAGCGATGCGCCCGATCCGCACCAGTTGCTTGGCACGCGCACCTTCCTGCATCCGACGACCATTTCGATGGCGGTAATGCCGGACAAGGTCGAGCCGTTCAATGGCGCGCCGCAAAGCCTGTATTCCGACCACTTCCTGCATACCCAGCCGGTCGATGGCCCGATCGGTTTCAAGATGGAAGTACCGCCGATCCATCCGATTCTCGGCGCGATCAACATCATGCAGATCGGCCAGCAGCATGCGCAGTACATTCAGCAACTACCGTACGTCAACGCCATCATTTCACTGCTGCGCGACGGATTCCACCCGGATAGCGTGGGCGGCAAGGTCGAGTTGCGCAAGGACGGTACGCCGCTGCTGGATTACCCGATTTCCGACTATGTCTGGGAAGGCGTGCGCCGCGCCTTGAAGATCAACGGCGAAATGCAGTTTGCCGCCGGAGCGAAAATGGTGATGCCGGCACATGACCAGTCCCGGCCGTATTATTCGGTGGCAGAATTGCATGCCGCGCTGGATCGCCTGCCGATGCAGATTTTGCGTGCCCGTGTAGTCAGTGCGCATGTCATGGGCGGGTGCCGCATGGGGAGCGACGAAAAGAATGCCGTGATCGACCCGGACGGCCGCCATTACCAGTTGCACAACCTGCACGTTATCGATGGCTCGATGTTTCCGACCAGCATCGGCGCCAATCCGCAGTTGTCGATTTATGGCATTGCCGCGCGCAATGCCGCGAAGCTGGCGCAGCAACTGACCGGCAAAGCGGCGCCGGTGCTGGCCTGAGCCCAGAAGTGGCCACGGGACTGCCGTACGGCGGCCCGCATTGCGCGCGGTTCAGGCGAACACTACTGCGGCAACGACCTGGCGTCCTTCGCTGACGAGAATGTTGAAGGTACGGCACAATGCACCGATATCCATCGCTTCAACGCCGATCTGGCGCTCGGTGAGCTCGCGATAAAGTTTCGGGTGCGGAAAACGGATGCGGCTGCCGGTGCCGAGCAGCACCAGTTCCGGGCTCAGCGCTGCGAGCAGCGCGAAGTGGGTGTCGTTGAGGTGTTCGAAGCTATCCAGCGGCCATGGGCGCACCTCGCCGGAAGTGACGATCAGGCCGCCCTGGTGGCGCGTCTTGTTGATTTCGACGTAGTCGTTGCCGTAGCCGGTAAACAGATTGCCTTCGCCGGTGGTGAGATGCAGCTTCATTGGATGTGTCGTCTCGCTAGTCATTTGCCGCGCCGGGCGGCTTCATTGCAGCGCCAGCGTTAGTCAGGTAGGATTATAAGCCTTTTTCATAACACCATTTTCTCGACGGAAAATGTCCGATTGCATGTTGCACCAACTCGACGCCCACAAGCCGATCGCCGCATTCAGCGGCTGGCGGCGTCGTTCCGCGACCGACATGGCCCGCAAGGGCATCGCACACATTACCCAATCCTGAGATGCTTGCGCCGCAAGCTGTGGCGCTGTCGGTGACATTTTATTTTCGCGGAAGAACCAACCATGCAACCTGTTCTGAAATCCAACAAGCTCCTCAACGTCTGTTACGACATTCGCGGCCCGGTGATGCAGAAGTCGAAACAGATGGAAGACGA
>CALMFQ010000422.1 GCA_937863215.1 uncultured Pseudomonadota bacterium | reverse complement strand
AACGTCAGGCTGTAATTACCATGATGCAGGTATACCGGCAGCTTGAATGTGACCTGCACCCGCTGTTCCGGCTCCCAGTCGCGGCCGAACAGTTGCTCGTGGTCTGCCGTATGATAGCCCTGCACATGCTGGTTATTTTTATCCTTGATGTGATAGCTGAGCACCAGATTGCGGCATGCCTGCCTGATCTGTAACTCCACTGCCAATGTCACCGTCTGGCCATGTTGCAAGGTCGCATGCTCGCCCAGCCTCTCCGTTGTGCCTACACCCGCAGCAGTAATGCAGGCATGGCCGATACCGCTCCTGGCGGACCAGCGGTTGAGCGGCGGTATGTCTGTACCGGACGATACGGCTGTCGCTGTACCATCCTGACTGCGCTTTGTCTTGTTATTCCGTTGCAGATGGCTACGTTGCTGGTTGGCTTGGCCGACCCAGTCCAGCGCATACAGGTTGGCTACTTCGTTAGTGGGACCTTGTTGTCGAATCTTGCCATGTTCCAGCCAGATCACCTTTTGACAAATGGCCTTCACCGCGCCGATATCATGGCTGATAAACAATAGCGTCGCTCCCTGATCAATCATTTGCCGCATGCGTGTCATGCATTTGGCCTGAAAGAATGCATCGCCAACAGACAACGCTTCATCAATTATCAGGATGTCGGGATGAACATGAATAGCCACCGAAAATGCCAGGCGCACATACATCCCGCTGGAATAGGTCTTGACCGGTTGATTAATGAAGTCGCCGATATCGGCAAACTCGACAATATCGTCATAACGCGCGGCCGTTTCTTCCGGACTTAGCCCTAGAATGGCTGCGTTGATCATGACATTGTCGCGGCCTGAATATTCCGGGTTGAAACCGGTGCCAAGCTCCAGTAACGCTGCAACCCGGCCATTGACTTCAACCTGGCCATGACTGGGAGTCAGCGTGCCGCAGATCAATTGCAGCAGGGTTGATTTTCCGGCGCCATTACGGCCGATGATACCGACGGTTTCCCCTTTGGCAATCTCGAAGCTGACATCTTCCAGCGCGTGGAAATTGCGATAAAACTGCTTTTTCCCTCGCCACAGCATCTGCAGCAGACGATCACGTGGATGATCGTAGATATGATAGTGCTTGCTCAGGTTGTGAACCCGGATGGCAAGTTCAGAGGACATCGGCAAACCCCTTGCGCAGCTTCTGGAAACAGGCGTAACTCATCCAGCAGAATGCCGCCGAGGCTACGGTGTGAACAGCCAGCAGTGACCAGTTCGGCAGCACGCCGTTCAACAGGACATCCCGCGATAGCTCAATAGGGATTGTCAGCGGATTCAGCTGCAGCAGGAAACGATATTGTTCAGGTATCGACGAGCTTTTGTAAAACACAGGCGACAGAAACAGCAGGATCGTACCGAGCAGCCCGGTGATCTGGCCAATATCGCGCAGAAATACCGCCAGTGCCGAAATCAGCCAGCTGATGCCCGCTCCCAGCAAGACAACCGGCAGCACGATTACAGGTAGCAGGCAGGCAGTAACAGGCACTGTGCCGTTCAGTGCGAGAATGAACAGCAGCAAAACCAGTAAGCTGATCAGGTAATGGAACAGTGCGCTACCAACGGCGATCACCGACAGCGTTTCCAGCGGGAACACCACTTTCTTTACATAATTGGGTTGCCCGACAATGATTCCCGGCGCCCGCCCCAGGCATTCTGCAAACAGCGAATGCACCAACATACCGCAGAACAGCGACAGGGTTACCTCTCCCAGGCTGGCATGGTTGCCGGCCCTGCGTGGGTTGAAAACCACGCCAAAAACGAATAGATAGATGCATAACATTAAAATCGGTGTAACCAGCGACCACATGATTCCCATCATCGATCCCTGATAACGACCAGTAACATCGCGCTGGATCAGGCTATGGATTAGCGTCCTGTGTTGTTTCAAGCTATGTAGTAGCTGGATAGGGTTGATGGAATGCATCGGCAGAACAACAAGGATAATGGCAGGCGCAAGAATATAATCGAATTTGCCGGGTTTTGTTGGTGTTTTACAAAAATCATTTTTAAAACAATGGGTTATGAGTCGGCTTGGATTCACCTAATCCTTTGATTTATTTGACCATTTACGAGGCCCGCCAACAGTGTCAAGGCCTCCGTTGAAAAAAGCACAATGCCGAGCGGAGCGAACACGACATCATCGAGCCCTGATTCTCCGGTAAAGCGCGATGAACCTTAAAAAGGCAGACATCATATTTACCACTACTCCTAAAGGAGTAATCCCTTAACGTTGTTGGCTAATGTATTGATTGAAAACACTTTCAAATCAACGATTAAATCGGTTGTAACAATGTTATATCCGCGCCAAGTCACTGATTCCAAGGGGGCTTAAGCCCAAATCGCCTAGACAGGATTGACCCCCATCACGTAATCTTCAGCGTGCAAAAGGCTATAAAAGGGTTTCGTGCGACTGAGTTTGCAAGGAAAACCCAAGACACGGGAGGTCTCTCACTGCCTTATCTGCCTTATCTGCCTTACTGGCAGCGGGCTTTCTGTTGTTTTTAGCTGAATGCACAACGGGTAAGTCGCACGACACAATCGTGCGCAAATGGGTAAACCCGATACCGGGTTCAATTCCAAATAAAGAGGAAAAAATGGCTTTTTCTTACAATGACATCAAATCCGCGCTGGATCAGGCTAAAGCGGCCACCGGCGGTAAATTTGTTGCGTTTGACGCTGCCTACTACGTTCAG
>CALMFQ010000421.1 GCA_937863215.1 uncultured Pseudomonadota bacterium | reverse complement strand
AGCTGCATCCTGCTGGTGGAGGACAGCCCGTTCAACCAGATGGTGGCACAGGAGCTGCTGCAGCAGGCCGGCGCCAGTGTAGTCACCGCCGGCAACGGCATCGAGGCACTGGCGCTGCTGGCAGAGCAGACGTTCGACGCTGTGCTGATGGATTTGCAGATGCCGCAGATGGACGGCCTCGAAGCCACGCGGCATATCCGCGCCAACCCGACGCTGGCCGGGTTGCGCGTGATTGCGATGACTGCCAATGCTTCGCGCGGGGATCGCGAGCGCTGCCTGGCGGCGGGAATGGACGATTTCGTTACCAAGCCGGTGTTCCCCGAGCATCTGTATGCCGTGCGGGGCAAATGGCGGCCGCAGCGCCCGCAGGCGCAGGACGAGACAACGGCGCTGCCGGCCGCCACTGCTGCAGCGGCGGCCGCTGTGGCGCCGCAGGCAGAGCCGCAGCAGGGCGACGGTGCGGTGCTGGATCTGGCGGCGTTGCGCAATATCGTCGGCAGCCAGCCGGACAAGTTGCGCAGGTTTACCGGCAAGTTCGTCGATTCCGCCCAGACGACGTTACAGGAAATCGAGGCTGCGCTGGGGCGTGGCGATCTGGCCGAGCTCGGTGCGCTGGGCCACCGGCTCAAGTCCGGTGCACGCAGCATCGGTGCCGGCAATTTTGCCCGCCTGTGCGAGGCGCTGGAAGCCGTGCGCAACGGCGGTACGCTGGAGCAGGCGCACCAACTGGCGCAGCGGATGCAGGAGCAGCTGCAGTTGCTGCAGCTGCAAATTACCGAACAATTAGGCTGACGCCCGCGATAGTACGGCCGGCAGTGTTTTGACCCGCAATCAGGATCATCACCATGAGCGATACACCGGAAATTCTGGTCGTCGATGACGACGAATTCATGCAGGAGCTGTTCATTGCCGCGCTGGCCGACAAGTTCAGCGTGATCTGCGCCAGCAACGGCGCCCAGGCGCTGCAGATGGCGCGCGCCAGGGCGCCGGCGGCGATCCTGCTGGACGTGGACATGCCGGGCCTGAACGGCTACGACACTTGCCTGC
>CALMFQ010000420.1 GCA_937863215.1 uncultured Pseudomonadota bacterium | reverse complement strand
ACCGTCGGCCTCAGGGACAGCTGGGCCAAGTAACACCTGCCCACACCGGCACAAGCCCGCCCGCAAGGCGGGTTTTTTTGTTTGGCGGCGCGGAATTGCCTAAACTGCAGATCAAGCCCAATCCCGCCCTTGTCTCCTGCATGAGCATTTCTTCCGATATCCAGGCTCTGATCAACGCATCGATCGATCCGCTGATCCTGACGCAGCTGGACGGCCGGATCGTCGCCTGGAACAACGCAGCAACACAGACATTCGGCTTCAGCGCGGCCGAAGCGCTGCAGTGCGACGTGCATGATCTGCTTACCCCCGTTGCAGAGCGGGCTGCCGCACAACGGGCAATGGCACGCTACGCTGCCACCGGGATTAGCAACAAACTCGGCAAGGTGCGCCAGCTACGGGCCTTGCGCAGCGACGGTAGCGAAATCGATATCGAGCTGGCGGTTTCGCTGTTTCAGGGCAGCGACGGCATCGCCTATGCGCTCGGCTCGGTGCGCGACATCACCCAGCAACAGCAGGCCTGGCAGGCAAAACAGCGCAGCGAGACGCGTATGCGGCTGCTGGCGGAAATCGCCGCATTGCCGGTGCGCGATCTGGTGAGCCAGCTGCAAAGCGCCCTGCGGCTCGGGGCCGAATCGCTGGGACTGCAGCTGGGGCTGATCAGCCAGGTGGAAGGCGATTGCTACCGCGTGTTTGCCGCACACTCGCCGGATGGCGCCATCGGCCCCGGCCGGGTATTCGCGCTCGGCGACACCTACTGTGCCTCGACCCTGGCACGCAACGAGCTGCTGAGCATCGAACACGCCGGCAGTGGCGAATTTGCCGGCCATCCGTGCTACCTCCAATTCGGCCTGCAGGCGTATATCGGGGTGCCGCTACAGGTGAACGGCCAGGTCTGGGGTACGGTCAATTTCAGCTCGAATCAGCCCTACAGCCAGCATTTCGATGCCGCCGACCGCGAATTCATGCGCCTGCTGTCGCGCTGGGCCGGCAGCGTGATCGAACGCCAGCAGGCCGAATTCGAAATCAGGCGCAGCCACCACATCCTCGAAGCCATCTCGCGCAGCCAGGGACAGATGATCACGCAGATGCCGGCGCAGGCCGTGTTCGGCAATCTGCTGCAGGAATTGCTCGACCTCAGCGACAGCCGTTATGGCTTTATCGGCGAGGTGTTGCACGACAAACAACAGCAGCCGTGGCTCAACACCTTCGCCGTAGCGCATGCCAGCCAGCCGCAGCAGGCGGCGACCCAGCAGGCAATTGCGCTGCGCGACCTCGATACGCTGTACGGCCATGTGCTGCGGCGCGGCGAAGCGCTGATCTGCAACGACCCGGCGCACGATGCGCGGCGTAGCGATCTGCCGGCCGCACCGGCAACGCTGGAGGCGTTTCTCGGCCTGCCGTTGCGCATCAATGGCGAGCTGATCGGCATGATCGGCCTGGCCAACCGGCCGGGCGGTTACGACGAGAACCTGGTGGATTTCCTGATGCCGATGATCGGCACCTGTGCGCGCCTGATCGAAGCCATCCACACCGAAGCGGCGCGCCAGGAAACGCTGCAGGCGCTGCAACTGGCAAAACAGGAAGCGGAGCGCGCCAATCGGGCCAAATCCGAATTCCTTGCCAACATGAGCCACGAAATCCGCACACCGATGAACGCGGTGATCGGCTTTACCTCGCTGCTGCTGGATACACCGCTGGCGGCAGACCAGACCGACTATGTGCGCGGCATCCGCTTTTCCGGCGACGCACTGCTGACGCTGATCAACGAAATTCTCGACTTCTCCAAGATCGAAGCCGGCAAGCTGGATTTCGAATCGATCGAATTCGACATTCGCGGCATCATCGAAAACACGCTCGACATCGTTGCCGAAAAAGCTGCGTTCAAGAAGCTGGAACTGGTATGCCTGGTCGATGCCGGCGTGCCGGACCGGGTCAAGGGCGACCCTGGGCGCTTGCGGCAGATCCTGCTGAATCTGCTCAACAACGGTATCAAGTTCACCGAAAGCGGCAGTGTCGCAGTACACGTGACGCGGGCCGAAGTGATCGACAGGCAGCTGCGGCTGCTGGTGCTGGTGCGCGACACCGGCATCGGCATTCCCGACGACGTGGCCGGCAAGCTGTTCCAGCCGTTCATCCAGGCCGATGCATCGACCACGCGCCGCTACGGCGGCACCGGCCTCGGACTGTCGATCTGCAAACGGCTGGTGCAGGCGATGGACGGCGATATCGGCGTGGAAAGCCAGCTCGGCGAAGGTACCTGCTTCTGGTTCACCATCCCGCTGGAAATCATCCAGCAAACAGCGCCGCGCACCGCACCCGACAACGCCGCGCAGCTGTGCAGCGGTAAATTCGTGCTGGTAGTGGACGACCATCCGCTCAATCGCGAAATGATCTGCCAGACGCTGCAGGCAGCCGGCATGGACTACGCCAGCGCCGACAGCGGTCTCGGTGCGATTCACTGGCTCAGCAGCAACGCCACCGTGCCCGACTGCATCGTCATCGACGATGAAATGCCGCACATGAACGGCATGGCGCTGGCGCGCCGCCTGAAAAGCGCTCCGCGCACTGCCGCGATTCCGCTGCTGCTGCTGAGCAGCGCCACCTACAAGGGGCACGCTGCAGAAGCGCGCGAGGCCGAGTTTTCCGCTTACCTGAGCAAGCCGATCCACCGCGAGCAGCTGCTGCACTGCCTGCAAACGCTGTTCGCCCATCCCGATCGCGGCCAGGGGCTGATTACCCAGCACACGCTGAAGGAGGCGATTGCTGCCGCCAAGCCGCGCATTCTGCTGGTGGAAGACAATCTGGTGAACCAGAAAGTCGCGGTACTGATGCTGGAACGGCTCGGCTGCCGTGTCGATATTGCCGGCAACGGGGTCGAGGCAGTCAAGGCCGCTGCGCGCGCCGATTACAACCTGATCCTGATGGACTGCCAGATGCCGGAGATGGACGGCTTCGACGCCACGCGCAATATCCGCACGCTGCCGCCACCGCACAGCCGGGTGCCGATTGTCGCGCTGACCGCCAATGCGTTTGCCGAAGACCGGCAGAATGCGCTGGATTCCGGCATGGACGACTTTGTCACCAAACCGTTCACCGCCGATAAACTGGAAGACGTTTTTCGCAAATGGGTGCTGAACACGACACTGTCGGCGCCTCCGGCCAGCGCAGCGGCAAGCGCCGAACCCGCTGTCACGGCACCGGCCGCCGAGGCCGCAGTGGCCGCCCCACTGCAGTTTGCAATCGACGTAGCTGCGGTGGAATCCGGTTTGCGCACGCTGGTCGAAGCCATCGGTGCCGATATGCTGCAGGAACTGGTAACCCTGTTCGGCAGCAGCGCCAGCGAAGCCTGTTGCGATTTGCAGACACAGTTGGCGGCAGCCGACTGGAGCAATCTCAATCGCACCGCACACAAGCTGAAAGGGTTGTGCCGGCAAATGGGCGCCAACGACGTCGGCAAGCTGTGTGAACAGCTGGAACACGCAACGCGCAGCAGCGATGCAGAAGCCTGCCAGCGCCTGGTGCTGCAGACCGAACAGGCGCTGACCAGTCTGGCGGCGCTGCTGGTGCAGCTCAGCGGCAGTCACCCGCAGCGCTAGGCCGTGCTGCCGTCAGTTTCACGGCCGCAAAACTGACGACAACAGAAACCGGGCGCTACGGGCCTCAGCGTCGCGGATTCCCGTTCCGACAAGGCCGGAACGACAGGATCAACTGCGTTGCATCAGCACATGGGCATCGAAGCCGAAGCGCAGATTGCCCCAGTGGCGGCCATCGATATACAGCGGCACATCCAGTTCGGTCATGATCTCGCCGGTATCGCGCATATACGTCTGCAGCAGGAACGGCAGGGTATTCCTGGCCGCGCGCAGCCCGGCCGGATCGTTGAAAATGCGTTTGTCGCGGCTGTTGACCAGATCGGTTTTGGCATCGCCGGTCAGGCGCTGCGAATACCAGCTGTTGTGGCTCGGGCCGTAGCCGTTGGCATCCACCAGCAGCGCAAACTTGCCACCGTCGATTTCGCGTGCCAGCTTGTCGTACTGCGGCTGGAATTCGCGCGCAAACACCTCGTCGTAATCGGTCCGGTATTTTGCCGGCTGGGTATCGGGAATCGGGCGGTAGCGCTGGTCGAACACGTTGAGCCCGCCCTGCTTCAGCTCGGCGATACGCTGCTGCATCCGGTCGCGATAGGCCACCACGTGCTGGATCGCGTGATCGAATTCGCCGACACCGACGATGAAGCGGCCGATCAGCTGCTGCACCTGATCCGACGCTTCGCTCAGATCGCGCACCGAGGTTTCGGTAGTAGCCATGCGCTCGCGCACCAGATGGGTCAGATCGCGGATTCCCGACACATTGGCGTTGACGGCATTGTTGGCGCTCGAGACCGACTCCACCTGCGCTGCGATTTCGGTCAGGTTCACCGTGGCCGACTCGAAATCGCCCACCATCTTGGAAAAATTCTGCGACGACTTGTCGATCACGTCGCGTGCCGCCAGCGTCTGCCGGTTGATCACCGCAGTTTCGTTGAAGGTGATATCGACCTCCTCCAGCATCGAGTCGATATCGTGCGAAATATCCTCGGTTGCCTGCCGCACCCGTTCCGCCAGCTTGCGCACCTCGTCCGCCACCACCGCAAAACCGCGCCCTGCCTCACCGGCGCGCGCTGCCTCGATTGCAGCATTCAGCGCCAGCAAATTGGTCTGGCCCGACACATCCTTGATCAGATCGACAATGGTCTTGATGCTGTCGGAGCGCTCGCGCAGCGCACTCACGGTATTGCTGAAATTCGACACCTTGGTGCTGACCTCGTTGATCTGGCTGGTGAGTTGCAGCAGCTCGGCATACGAAGCACGCGCCACGTCGAGGTTTTCACTGGTTTTCAGCGCTACGTCGTGGGCGCGCCGGGTCACGTCGTTGACGCTGTGGGTGGTTTCGCCGCTGGCAGCGTAAACGCGCTCGGCCAGCTCGTCCTGGGTCGATGCCGACTGGTTGGTGTCGCGGATGCTTTTCAGCAAACGGGCCGACTGGATCGAGATTTCCACTGTCATTTCGCGCACGCTGCCGATGATTTCGCGCAGCTTGGCGAGGAAGCGGTTGTGGCTTTCCGACAGCGTGCGCAGTTCATCGTTGGTGGTTGCCGGAATATCGCGCGACAAATCGCCGGCGCCGCTGCTGATGTCGTCGAAACAGCGGATGATGTGCTTGATCGGGCGCACGATCAGGTAGCGCAAGTACCAGATCATGAACAGCGTGAACAGCACCGACAGGCTGCTTAGCGTCAGCAGGAAATAGCAGGAAATATCCAGCTCGTGCGCAATGTCGCCCAGCAGCGCCGGATCGATATGCGCCTTTCGCAGCGCCGCCAGCACATCCGAGTAGGCGGCATACACAGCCCACATGATGACGATCTGGCCGATGGCAACCAGCGCCAGACTGTTGAGCTTGCGCGTCAGTGAATGGAAAAAGTTTTTTTCGATGCTGTAATAAATTCGCCAGAAACCGTTCATGGCCACTCCTCAAGCTTTATGTATCGTGCTGCGGCCAGCTCCTGCCGCGGTGACTGCATTGTTTATAGAAAGTCAGGCCGGAAAATCCTAACCGGGCGGCACCGCAAGCCGGGCCGCAACAAACTCCAGCCAATGCCTGACCGGTATATCGGTCGCGGCCTGCAGGTAATGCATGCAGCCGATATTGGCCGACAGGATCAGCTGCGGCTGGCCGGCAGTCAGATTGGCCAGCTTGGCCGCGCGCAAGCGTTCCGACAATTGCGGCTGCAGCAGCGAATAAGTGCCGGCCGAGCCGCAGCACAGATGCGCATCGGCCACCGGCTGCAGCTCGCAACCGAGCGTCTGCAGCAGCGCCTCTACCGTGCCCTGGAGCTTTTGGCCGTGTTGCAGCGAACACGGCGACTGGAACACCAGCGGCACTGCCGGCGCAATGCGCAGCAACGGCGCCAGTTCGCCGCTCAGCGGTGCCAGCAGCTCTACCGGATCGCGCGCCAGGGCGCTGACGCGCTGCGCCCGTCCGGCATAGTCCGGATCGTCGCGCAGCAGATAGCCATAGTCCTTCAGCATCGCGCCACAACCGCTGGCAGTGATGACGATGGCCTCGATGCCGGCGTCCACCAGCGGCCAGCAGGCATCGATCAAGCGCCGCATCTGCCGGCGCGCATCGGCGCCATGGCTGAGATGCTGGCTGACCGCGCCGCAACAACCGGGCAAGGTCAGCGGCTGGATATCCAGCCGGTCCAGTATCCGCGCCAGCGCGGCGTTGATGTTCGGCGCCAGCGCCGGCTGTACGCAGCCTTCCAGCAGCAGCACCTTGCGCACGTGACTGGCGCCGGGCCACGCAGCGGCGGCCGGCGCCGTTGGCGTTGCCGTAACGGACACTGAGACAGGCC
>CALMFQ010000419.1 GCA_937863215.1 uncultured Pseudomonadota bacterium | reverse complement strand
GGTATCTGCAGCAGCATCGATACGTTTTTCCGGCCGCTGCCATCGTCGGCAAATGCCATATACTCGGTGCCGGGGATCTTTAGCGCCTTGCTGTACAAGCTGCCATAGCCGCCGCCGGCGGTCAGATCGGCCAGCGCGTGATACTGGTTATACAGTGCGTTGACGCGCAAGTCCGCGGCAGACAGAAAACCGCCGCCACTGTAGCCCGGCGCCGCCCCCACCAGCCCGGCATCGCCCAACCCACCGGTGAGCAGGTCGTCGCTGCCGGTATGCGCCAGCATTTGCGGCGTCTTGAACCTTACCGGCAGACGGTTCAACACGATCATCCGGCCATCCTGCTGCCGCACGCTGACGTCGATGCTGGAGATGTAGTCATTGTAGGCATCGCCGCGATGCGACACGGTTTCCGGCACCATCTCGCGGGTGCGCGGCGAAACGTCGAATACCTGCTCGGCCAGCGGCGAATCGGTGCGCACTGCCTGCAGGTAGGCCTGCTCGGCAGTAGTCAGCTGCGCCATGGTCAGCTTGCCGACGGCGCTGATGTTGACCGAATTGCCGGCATTGCCGGCTTTCAGCGCATATTGGGTAATCACGGTAGTGGCCGGGCTGATATTGACCGTTTTGTCCGGCCCCAGCACCACGGAAAAGAATTGCTTGTCGCCGGACGAAACCTGCAGCAGGAACGGATAAATCCGCGCTCCCGGCACAAACGAGAAGCGGCCGTTTGCATCGGTGGTGATGGTGGTCGATGCCGCATCGTTATTCTTGGAAGAATCGGTCACGGTGATGGAGGCATTTGCCAGCGCCACGCCATCCGAAGCCGTGCCGGTAATGACTTCGGCGACGTCGGCCTTGCCGCCGCCCCCCACACAACCGCCCAGGCCGATCGATACTGCCGCAACCAGCGCGGCCAGACGCCACGACGTGCCGTCAAATTTCATGCTGCTCTCCTCGTTTGCACCGGCGCGCGCAGGTGCGAAAATTCAGTATATTTATGCAGGCGAAATATACCTTTAGCATGCCACCGATGTAAACGCATTTGCCGGCAGCTTATTACCATGTCATGACAGCGACACACCCGATTTAGTTCCCCCGATCCGGCGGGAAAGCGCTGCCACGCTTTGCTATGCTCAAATCAAACCGGAATTGCAAGTATAGGAGAACGGGAATGGCACAGGCGTTATTGAACGAATGGGAGATGGACGGGCCGACCGAGCAACTGGGCGACGTGATCCGGCTGATGGAGCGCCTGCTTGACGGCGGCAGCCACCGGCAGATCCTCAACGGCATCTGCAACCTGCTGCAGCAACAGGTACCGGGTAGCCGGGCGCTGGCAGGCCTGTTCCAGCCGCAAAGCGGCACGCTCGGCGACTGGCACGCGCCGCATCTGCCGCAGGAATTGCTGTTCGATCTCGACGATTACCCGCTGCCGCCCGGCAGTGTCTGGCGCGAGCGCCTCGAATCCGGGCAGGCAACGGCAAATGGCGATCTGCAGCGCGATTCGGGCTGGGAGTTGCTGGGCGATGCACTGGTCGGTGCCGGCCTGCGCGCGGGGCTGGTCATGCCGGTGCTCAGCGGCCAGGGGCGACTGCTCGGCAAAATCGGGCTGTACTGGCTGGCGCCGCATCTGGCACTGCCGCGCGAGCAGCTGGCACTGAAACGCGCAACACGGCTGGCACGCATCAGCATCGAATACCTGCAGCGGCAGCAGGCACTGATCAACGACGAAGCCGCCTACCGCGAGCTGGCCGAGTCAACCACGGTGCCGATGTTCGTGCTCAAGGGGGAGCAGATCGGCTACGTCAACGGCGCAACGACGGATCTGACCGGCTACAGCGCGGCAGAGCTGCTGACGCAGACGCCATGGCATTTCATTCACCCGGACGACCGGAAACAGGCGCGCAACCTGCTGCTGCAGGCGCAGCGCCAGGCCAGCGCCGGCCGTTGCGAATTCCGCCTGCGCGACAAGACCGGCGCGGTTACCGCAGTCGAGGCGGAAATCAGCCCGATCGCCTTTCGCGGCAGCCCGGCAATCCTGACCACGCTGCGGCAGACCCGCCCATCCGCAGCCTGAGGCAACACCCCCTCTCTTCCTTCCGCCTGCCGGCACAGTCCACAGCAGGCTTTCGCCCAGCGAGAACCGAACCATGCAAATCGAGAATATCTGCGTCATTGGCGGCAGCGGCTTCGTCGGCCGCCACATCGTATCGCGGCTGGCGGCTGCCGGCTTGAACGTCACCGTGCCGACGCGACAGCCCGAACGCTGCAAGGCCGACATCGTCCTGCTGCCAAACGTAGCCCTGGAACAAGCCGACGTGCACGATCCGGCACAGCTGGCGGCGCTGCTGCGCGGGCAGGATGCGGTAATCAATCTGGTCGGCATCCTGCACGGCACGGAAAGCGCATTCGAGCGCACACACGTCGAGCTGCCGCGCAAGATCATTGATGCCTGCCGGCGACAGGGAATCCGCCGCCTGCTGCACATGAGCGCGCTGCAGGCCGGCAGCGAAGCCCCGTCGCGCTATCTGCGCTCGAAGGGGCGCGGCCAGGCGCTGGTGCAGCACAGCGGGCTGGATTACACCGTCTTCCAGCCATCGGTGATTTTCGGTCACGGCGACAGCTTCCTCAGCCTGTTTGCACGCCTCGCGACACACGCCCCGCTGCTGCCGATTGGCGGCGCCGATGCACGCTTCCAGCCGGTCTGGGTGGAAGACGTCGCCCGTTGCTTTGTCGCCGCTCTAGCGCTGCCGCAGTGCATCGGCCAGACCTATCGGCTGGCCGGGCCACAGGTGTATCCCCTGCGCCAGCTGGTCGATTACGCCGCGCGCCAGAGCGGCCATCCGCGCCCGATCCTGGCGCTGCCGCAAGCGCTGGCATGGCTGCAGGCCGCTCTGCTGGAGCTGCTGCCGGGCGCCTTGCTGTCGCGCGACAATCTGGCATCGATGCAGTTGCCGAGCGTATGCGCAGACCCGTTTCCAGCCATCTTCGGCTTTCAGCCCTGTGCGCTGGAGGCAATCGCACCGGCCTATCTCGCCAATGCCACGCCACGCGGCCGCTACGACCGTTATCGTGCGACCCGGGCGAATCAAGCCTGAATCCCCTCCTCAGGCCCGCAAGGGCCTTTTTCATTGCTTGCGACTGTGGGCATAATCGGTGCACACAGCGGAGAAAAATCATGTTCAAACTGGTTATCGGCAACAAAAACTATTCGTCCTGGTCGCTGCGCCCCTGGCTGCTGCTGCAACAGGCCGACATTCCGTTCGAAGAAATCCTGATCCCGCTGTACGAAGGCGAATACAAGACGCAAATCCTGCATCTGTCGCCATCGGGCAAAGTGCCGTGCCTGATCGACGGCAGCGTTGCGGTATGGGATTCGCTGGCGATCGCCGAATATCTGGCCGAGCTTTATCCGTCGCTGCAGCTGTGGCCGGCCGATCCGGCGGCACGTGCCGCAGCGCGCTCGATCAGCGCCGAAATGCACGCCGGCTTTACCAGCCTGCGCAGCCAGATGGGCATGAATCTGCGCCGGCACTTCCCCGGCACCGTGCCCAGCGCCGAGACGCAGGCCGATATCGACCGCATCGAACAAATCTGGCAGCACTGCCGCCAGCGCCATGGCGCCGCCGGGCCGTTCCTGTTCGGCCAGTTCACGATTGCCGATGCCATGTATGCGCCGGTGTGCACGCGGTTCCGTACCTACGGCGTGCAACTGGCGGAGAGCAGCCAGGCCTATGTTGAGCACATGCTGAGCCTGCCGGCACTGCGCGCATGGTACGCGGCCGCGGCAGCCGAACCGCAGGTGATCGCCAAGCTTGAGCCGGCGGCGCCCTGATGCAGACATACGTTGTTGGCGGTGCAGTACGCGACCAGTTGCTCGGCCTGCCGGTGGCCGACCGCGATTACGTGGTGGTCGGCAGTACGCCGGAGCAGATGCAGGCCAGGGGCTTTCGCCCGGTAGGCAAGGATTTTCCGGTATTCCTGCACCCGCAAACCCAGGAAGAATACGCACTGGCGCGCACCGAGCGCAAAACCGCGCCCGGCTATCACGGCTTTCACTTCCACGCCGCGCCGGACGTAACGCTGGAACAGGATCTGGCGCGGCGCGACCTGACCATCAATGCCATGGCGCTGGCCGAAGACGGCAGCATCATCGACCCGTTCAACGGCCGCGCCGACCTGCAGGCACGGCTGCTGCGCCATGTATCGCCGGCATTCGTCGAAGACCCGGTGCGCATCCTGCGGCTGGCACGCTTCGCCGCGCGCTTCGATTTCGCCGTAGCGGCGGAAACCATGACCTTGATGCGCGACATGGTCGAATCCGGCGAAGTCGATGCGCTGGTGCCGGAGCGCGTGTGGCAGGAGCTGGCCAAAGGCCTGATGGGGCCAAAGCCATCGCGCATGTTCACCACCCTGCGCGACTGCGGCGCGCTGGCGCGCATCCTGCCGGAGCTGGACCGCCTGTGGGGCGTACCGCAGCCGGCGGCGCACCATCCGGAAGTCGATACCGGCGTGCATACCATGCTGGTGGTCGATTACGCCGCCAGCCAGGACTGGAACCTCGCCACCCGCGTCGCCGCCCTGCTGCACGATCTGGGCAAGGGCGCCACACCGCGCGATCAATGGCCGCGCCATATCGGCCACGAAACCCGTGGCGTGCAGCTGGTCGAAGCCGTATGCGAACGACTGCGCCTGCCGAACGATTGCCGCGATCTGGCGCGCCACACCGCGCGCTATCACGGCGACATCCATCGCGGGCTGGAGCTGCGCCCGGATACCGTGCTCAAGCTGCTGCAGGCGG
>CALMFQ010000418.1 GCA_937863215.1 uncultured Pseudomonadota bacterium | reverse complement strand
CTCCCCTTGAAGGGGAGGGTGCTGTTAAGCGGCAAGTTCAAACATGATCGGGCCGGATAAATAAGGAAGAGGGCAGACCACGCACCGCCACCGCCGTACCGGGCAGGCAGAACGGCAGCGGGCCTGCCAATCAGGCCGCGGCAGCCGGGCGGCTGTGGCGCTGGTAGAGGAATTCCAGCACCGCGCCGCGGTAGTCGTGGTAGGCGCTGTTGTGCGCCAGCTCCAGCCGGTTGCGCGGTTTGGCCAGCCCGACGGCGAGAATCTCGCCGACTGTCGCTGCCGGGCCGTTGGTCATCATCACGATGCGGTCCGACAGCAACACCGCTTCATCGACATCGTGCGTCACCATCACCACGGTGCTGTTGGTCGCTGCGACGATTTTCAGCAGCTCGTCCTGCAGATGGGCGCGGGTCAGTGCATCGAGTGCACCGAAAGGTTCATCCATCAGCAGCACTTTCGGCTCCATCGCCAGCGCCCGGGCGATGCCGACGCGCTGTTTCATGCCACCGGAGATTTCCGCCGGCAGCTTGTGCTCGGCGTGGGTCAGGCCGACCAGCGCCAGCGCCGCATGGGTGCGTTGGCGCAGCTGATCCTTGCTTTCGCTGGCGCCAAACACTTTTTCCACCGCCAGATAGACGTTGCCGAAACAGCTCAGCCACGGCAGCAGGCTGTGGTTCTGGAACGCCACTGCGCGTTCCGGCCCCGGCCCGTCGATCTCGCGGCCATTGCAGATCGCTGCGCCGCCAGTCGGGTCGAGCAGGCCGGCAATCACGTTCAGCACCGTGGATTTGCCGCAGCCGGAATGGCCGATCAGCGACACGAATTCCCCTTGTCTGATCGCCAGGTTGACGTCGCGCAGCGCGACAAAGCGGCCTTTCTTGGTGTTGAAGGCTATGTCGAAAAATTCGTTTCGCTCGAACATATCGACATAGCCTTTCTTGGTGTTGAAGGCTATGTCGATATGTTCGAGCGAAACGAATTTTTCCATGATGCTTCTCCTTTTCGGCCTGTCGCCCGGTTTGGGGGCGACAGGCGGCAATGATGTGTTGGGTCGGGATCAGTACTGGAAACGCTTGGCCAGCAGCATCAGCGCTTGTTCCAGCAGCAGGCCGACGATGCCGACGACGAAGATGGCGATGATGATGTGCTCGACGTTCAGGTTGTTCCATTCGTCCCACACCCAGAAACCCAGACCGACGCCGCCGGTGAGCATTTCTGCAGCGACAATCACCAGCCAGGCGACGCCGATCGACAGGCGCACGCCGGTCAACACGTGCGGCAATACTGCCGGAAACAGAATCTTGGTCACCACTTTCCATTCATTGAGCTTCAGCACCCGTGCCACGTTCAGGTAATCCTGCGGCACCTGCGCCACGCCGGCGGCGGTGTTGAGGATCATCGGCCAGATCGCCGAGATGAAAATCACCCAGATCGACGCCGGGCTGGCGGCCTTGAATACCATCAGGCCGATCGGCAGCCAGGCCAGTGGCGACACCGGCCGCAGCAGGCTGATGATCGGTGCGAACATGCGGGCGATGAATCCGAAGCGGCCGATGATGAAACCGAGCGGAATGCCTGCCGCCGCCGCCAGACCGAAACCGATGCCGACGCGCTGTAGCGATGCGAGGATATTCCAGCCGATGCCCTGATCGTTCGGGCCTTTCCGGTAGAACGGATCGCCTGCCGGATCGCATCCTGGCCGGCGTCGTCGGCGAACAGCACCACCGGCCGCGGATTGTCGCGGCTGACGACCGCCAGTTGTTCGAGAAGGTCGCGGCTGGGCGAGTCGCTGTCGATCAGCATCGCATCGGGCTGCACCGCCTCGATGTATTGCAGCAGATGCATGCCGCCATCGACCTCGGCTACTAGCTCGATGCCGGCATCCTCCAGCGCACGGCGCAGACGGCCGAGCCGATTGCCGGCATCGTTGACCAGCATGATTTTCAACATGTTTGTTATCCTGAACGCGGAATTCTCCTATCCTTCAAGCAACAGTCGTGCCGGACGCCGGATGGATGGCGGTTTGCCGCGCATGGCTTTGTGCTAACATCGGCCGCAAATCATTTTCGCCACGCCAATTGAATTCTCTTTCGCTCGACATCCTGCGCCTGCTGGCCGACGGTGCGTTTCATTCCGGTGAAGCGCTGGCCGAGCGGCTCGGCAGGTCGCGCGCCTCGGTGTGGCAAGCGTTGCAGGGGGTCGAGGAATTCGGCGTCGAGCTGCATTCGGTGCGTGGCAAGGGTTACCGGCTGGCGCGGCCGCTCGAATGGCTGCAGGGCGATGTCATCGCTGCGGCAATGGGCGAGACGGCGGCGCGCATCGGTCTGCAGTTGCACGACAGTATCGATTCGACCAACGCCGCATTGCTGCGTCTGGCGCAGCAGCAGGCCGCACCGGGCACGGTGCTGGCGGCCGAATGGCAGTCGGCCGGGCGTGGCCGGCTGGGGCGGCAATGGCTGGCGAATCTGGGCGGCAGCCTGTTGTTTTCGCTGTTGTGGCGTTTCGAGCGCGGCATTGCGCAGTTGTCCGGATTGAGCCTGGCAGTCGGTGTGGCGCTGATCCGCGCGCTGCGCCTGGCCGGCATCGACGATGCCACGCTCAAATGGCCGAACGATGTGCTGTGGCGTGGCGGCAAGCTGGCGGGAATCCTGATCGAGGTCAGCGGCGATGCGCTCGGGCCGTCGCAGGTGGTGATCGGCGTCGGGCTGAATCTGCAACTCGGGGCGCACACCGCCGGGCGCATCGGCCAACCGGTGGCGGCGCTGTGCGACGAGGCCGGCAGCGGAGTGTCGCGCAACCGGCTGTTCGGTCTGGTGTTGCAGCAGCTGGTGCGGCTGCTGGACGAATTCGGTGCCGGCGGATTTGCCGCGGTGCGCGATGAATGGCAGCGCTATCATGGATTGCAGGGCCAGCCGGTGCGATTGCTGGCGCCGGATGGCCGCGTAATGCTCGGCGTGGCGGTCGGTGCCGCCGGGGACGGCACGCTGCTGCTGGATCAGGATGGCGTGCTGCGCAGCATTCACGCCGGTGAAATCAGTTTGCGAGGGGTATGAGATCCATGTGGATGTTGCTCGACGTCGGTAATACCCGCATCAAATGGATGCTGCACAATGGCGAGGCGGTGGTCGCGCGCGGCTCGTCGCTGCACGGCGATATCGATCTGCTGGAGCGCGAATGGGCGCAGTTGCCGCGCCCGGAGCGCATGGTCGGCTGCAATGTCGCCGGTGAAACCATCGCCCACTCAATCGAATTGCTGGCACGCGAATGGCGCATCGAGCCGCTGTGGCTGCGGCCGCAACTGGAGCAGGGCGGGGTGCGCAACCGTTACCGCCAGCCGCTGCAACTGGGAGCGGATCGCTGGGCGGCGCTGATTGCCGCGCGCCATCTGATATCCGGCAATTGTGTGGTGGCCTGCGCCGGCACCGCGCTGACGGTCGATGCGCTGACTGCGGACGGCGATTTCCTCGGTGGCATCATCGCGCCGGGCTTCCGCCTGATGCGTGAGGCGCTGGCCGGCGGCACTGCCGATCTCGGCCTCAACCATGGCCGCTTTGCCGCATTTCCCGACAACACCGCCGATGCGATCCACAGCGGTGCGGTACAGGCGCTGGTCGGTGCGGTCAGCCGCATGGCCGACGAAATGCGTTTGGCCGGGCACGAGACCAATATCTGTATCCTGTCCGGCGGCGACGCGCATTTGTTGCGGCCGCATCTGAATATGAAGGTGTTGCTGGTGGATAATCTGGTTCTGGAAGGTTTGCTGAGGGTCGTACGCGAATGAGAGGACTGTTTTTCGTCTTGCTGTTGCTGAATCTGCTGGCCGCCGGCTGGTCGTTGCTGACACGTGCGCCACAGCAGGCCACCGGCTGGAAATCGCGCGAATTCCATCCGGACAAGGTGCACATTCTGGCTTC
>CALMFQ010000417.1 GCA_937863215.1 uncultured Pseudomonadota bacterium | reverse complement strand
CCTGTTCGACCACCGCCGTGGTGAATTCGGCGCTGTTCGGCTGCGGCATCTGTTTCGGTACATACAGCAGCGCCTGACTCTTGTAGTCGAACGGACTGTCCCAACAGCCGGTGGCGGCATCGTCCAGCCCCAGCTCGCCGCAGAAATGCTGGAAATTGCCATCCACCGCCAGCGTTGCCGAAGTAAACACCCAGGCCTTGGCATTGCCTTCCACCTGCTTGCGGAACAAATTATCCACCGCCAGCGGCGTGCGGTTCAGCTGCATACCATGACTGAACACCTCGACCCAGCGCACCCAGTCGGCATCGCCGGGCTGCTGCCAGCGCGCCAGCTGTGCCGCCAGCTCTGCCGCACGCTGCTGGCAGCGCAACAGCCCTTCGCTGCGCTCCGCCTGGGTTTGCAGCAGCGATTCGAGCTGCGCCAGCTGGGTTTCCAGCTCCTGCAGCGCCGGGGCGAACTTCGCCACGCCGTCCAGCTGATGCGCCGGCAGCCGCACCGCATCCTGCTCGAATACCAGGCGTAAATCCTTGATGGCCTTTTCCAGCTTGCCGCAGGCTTCCGGCAAGGCGGAAAAATCCCTGGCGCCGGCAATGGCCTCGGCGCGGCTGTCGCGCGCCAGCTCCAGCAGCTGGCCGCTGCCGAGATGCTCACCGAGAAAATTACTCGCCACTTCCGGCAACTGGTGCGCCTCGTCAAAGATCACCGTATTGCAGGCCGGCAGCAACTCGCCGGCACCTTCGTCACGCAGCAGCACGTCGGCAAAGAACAAGTGATGATTAACCACCACCAGATCGGCCGCCAACGCTTCCTTGCGCGCCTGCAGTACAAAACATTCCTTATGGTGGGGGCAATCGCTGCCGAGGCAGTTGTCGCGGGTCGATGTCACCAGATTCCATACCGGCGACTGCTCCGGTACGCCGGCACAAGTGCTTTTGTCGCCGGATTTGGAAATACGCGCAAAGCTGACGATTTTCTGCATGTGGCGCGTGTCGTCGCGCGACAGGAAACGCCCCTCCTGCTGCGCCCGCTCCAGATGGTAATGGCAGACGTAATTGGCGCGGCCCTTCAGCAGCGCTACCGTCACCGGCGCTTTCAATGCCTGGCGCACGGTCGGCAGATCGCGGTTGAACAGTTGATCCTGCAGCGTCTTGGTACCGGTGGAGACAATCACCTTGCCGCCGGACAACAGCGCCGGCACCAGATAGGCGTAGGTCTTGCCGGTGCCGGTGCCGGCCTCCACCACCAGTTTGCTGCGTGCCTTGATGGCCGTGGCCACGGCCTGCGCCATCTCGATCTGCTGCGGGCGCGGCCGATAGCCGGAAATGCCTTGTGCCAGCAGGCCTTGCGGTGAAAAAACGGCGTCCAGATCGGGCATGAAAACACGCGTAAAAAAGATGCAATTTTAAGCGCTGTTAACGCCATTTGCACGGATCGTGCACAGAACGCCGGCAGAGCCCTGCATTAGGCCTGTTGACTATGCTATTGGCGAAACCGGAGCCCCCGCCTATAGTGAATCACTTGGCGACCCGGGACGATCGGCATGGAAACAGACTTGCGTGCGATGGCGCACATTAACGAAGAGATCAAGGCAGTGATCGCGATGTCGTTCATGATCAATCTGACCGCACTCAACGCAATCGTGATGTCGAAGCGCAACAATACCCAGTCGGGTTTTTCGGTAGTCAGCAACGAGGTGCGGGTGTTCAGCGGCGAACTGAACCAGATCATGGAGCGACTGCGCGGCGATGTGGCCGAAGTGATGCGCCATGCAGCCAGCCTGCAGAAGCTGCAGAAACTGCACCGCCTGATGCTTGCCGCCGCAGCCAATATGCAGAAAATCGGCCAGCAGATGCCGCCGGAAGCCGCGCAGCGTGGCCAGCAGGCACTCGATCAGACCTGGAAAACCTTTTCCTACGAAACGCGCAAGCTGGAAGCTGCAGTCGACGACGCGATCAAGAGTTGCGAAATGGGTATCTTCCTGTCGGTGCAGGCCAAGATCGAAGCGGCCTACAGCCGCCAGGCCGCGGCTGCGTTCATGGAAGTCGCCGACCAGTTCGCCGAGAAGGTCGGCATCGTTATCAACTATCTGTACAAGATCAGGCAATTGGCCAGGGATAGCCGGAATGAAAAAGCTGCAGATCATTTACAAAGACGGTGATCACCAATGGGCAGTGGTCGCGCGTGACCCGGAGAAGCCCAACTACATCATCGACACCAACGAATACCTGATCGCCAGCGGCGAGCACTATCTGCTGTGCGATCCGGGCGGCATGGAAATCTTCCCGGCGGTATTTTCGGCGATCAGCGCGCATTTCGACGCACGCAAGATCGAGACGCTGTTTTCCTCGCACCAGGACCCGGACATTATTTCCTCGCTCAGCCTGTGGCTGAACTTCAATCCGGACATCAAGTGCTACCTGTCGTGGCTGTGGTCCGGCTTTGTACCGCATTTCGGCGGCAGCGATGAAACTTTCATCAAGCTACCCGACAAAGGCATGACCATCGAGCACGGCAACATCGAGCTGCAGGCATTGCCGGCGCACTACCTGCACTCGTCGGGCAATTTCAACCTGTATGATCCGAAGGCGAAAATCCTGTTTTCCGGCGATATCGGTGCGGCCCTGATTCCACCGGGCGAGGATTATCTGTTCGTACAGGATTTCGACAGCCACATCCGCCACGCCGAAGGCTTCCACAAACGCTGGATGGGTTCGAACGAAGCCAAGAATCTGTGGTGTGAGCGCGTCAGCAAACTCGACATCGACATGCTCTGCCCGCAGCACGGCGCCATTTTCCGCGGGCCGGACGTAAAACGCTTCATCGACTGGTTTTACAGCCTGCGGGTGGGGCATATCGCCGAATGATGGCTGCGCAGGCCGGATACGACAAGGGCACCCAACGGAGCCCTGTTTTTCTCGTACCGGTTCAGCGGCACAATTCCAGCACTTGCCGCGATACGTCGAGCGTCACGTCGCGCCGCTCGCCCAGTTTTACCATGCGGTGTTTTTCCAGTTGCGCGCACACCGCATCGATTGCCTCGGCCCCCAGGCGGTAATCGGCCAACTTTACCGGCACCTGCATCTGCACAAAGAAATCGCGCGTACAGGCAATCGCCTGATCGATCAGCGCATCCGCATCGTCACCTCGCAGGCCCCACACGCGCTGCGCGTACTGCAGCAGTTTGTCGCGCTTGGCCGCCTTGCGCACCGACAACATTGCCGGCAACACAATGGCCAGCGAACGGGCGTGGTCAATGCCGTACAACGCCGTCAACTCGTGACCGAGCATGTGCGTCGCCCAATCCTGCGGCACGCCGCAGCCAATCAGTCCGTTCAATGCCAGATTGGCCGCCCACATGATATTGCCGCGGACATCGATATTCCCGGGCTCGGCCAGAGCCCGCGGCCCCTGCTCGATCAATGTCAGCAGCAGCCCTTCGGCAAAGCGATCCTGCACCGGCGCATCGACCGGATAGGTCAGATATTGCTCGACCACGTGCACGAAGGCATCGACCACGCCGTTGCTCACCTGCTTCGGCGGCAGGCTCAACGTTACCCGTGGGTCGAGAATCGCGAACAGCGGCTGTACCTTGTCATTGAGAAAAGACAGCTTGTCGTGCGTGGCCTTGCGCGTGATCACCGCACCGTTATTGGACTCCGAGCCGGTCGCCGGTAGCGTCAGCACGCAGCCCAGCGGCAGCGCCGACTCGATAGGCGCACGCTTGGCGAGAATATCCCACGGCTCACCGGCAAACGGCACCGCCGCGGCAACGAACTTGCTGGCGTCGATTACCGAACCGCCGCCAACCGCAAGCAGATAATCGACTTTTTCGGCCCGCGCCAGCGCCACGGCGTCCATCAGGGTTTCGTAGCCGGGGT
>CALMFQ010000416.1 GCA_937863215.1 uncultured Pseudomonadota bacterium | reverse complement strand
AAAGGGAGGGAGTATTTGGAGCAGGTTCAAACATAATCGGGCCGGATCAATAGCGTCGCCCGGATTTCAATAAAGCGATCGGATAATACGTACCGCGCCAGGTGATTCCCTGGTGGCGCAGCACGGAAAGCGCGGAGTTCCACAGCATAAACAGCAATACCGCCGCAGAAATCGGGTAGAGCAAGGCGTATGCTCGCCGGGCTGTTGGATCGTGTTGACAAGTAACGCCGGCGACGGTCGCCACATTGACTCCGTATAAAGCGGCGCACAAGTAAAACGGAATGCCGCCGGTAAGCAATAGCGCGATCGCCGGCAGGAGATAAAACAGGCACAGCAATACGCTTGCCCCGCACACCTGGGCCAGGCTGTAGTCGTAGATGGCAAAGGTATTCTTTTCCAGCCCTTTTATCATTGCCGGCAGGCTGTCATACCACTCGACCGCAACCGCACCGACGCCCACTAGCGCCTCCTGCTTGGCTCCGTGAGCCTTGAGCACCTTGCCCAGCTTCAGGTCTTCGTCGGGGCACAAGGCAATTTGGGCCAGCGCGTTGCTCTCGCGACAGGTCTCGGCCCTGACCAGATTGAAGGCGCCGAAACCGACAAAGGCTTTGCTGTTCGGATCGGCCGCCAGCCAAGGTTTGAAGCCAGCGTAAAAGCCCAGCAGATACATGGGCAGAAACAGTTTCAGCCCCAGCGTCGGTGCATGCAACTGCGGCGCCGCCACCAGATGGTCCAGACATCGGGCTTCCATATAGCTGACGGCTCTGCGCAGGGCATTACCGGCGAGATGAACATCGGCATCGGTGAACAAAAGATATGTTCCCTGCGCGTACTGGCGGCCGACTTCCATGGCATGGCATTTCCCCAACCAGCGGTCCGGAAGACGATCGATTGAGCAAACCCGCAGTCTGGCATCGCGGCTGGCCAATCGGTTCAGGATCGTCAAAGTTTCGTCACTGGAGCGATCGTTGATCGCGATGATCTCCAGCTCGGGGTAGTCGATTTGCAGAATCGACGCCATCGCCGCCTCAATGGTCGCCGCCTCGTTGCAGGCGGGGATGACGATCGAAACCTTGGGAGGGCTTGCCGGCAGACTGGCCGGCAAGTCGGCCAGACGCTTGAGACGCGCCATACCGGCAAATACCTGCAGACTGGCCAGAACCGCAAGCGCCAGAATGGCTGTCGCGAAAATCACCATTGGAATCGTTCTCCTGACTGGGCAGCGGTAACGTTGTCGCTCTTTGATTCCGCACTCGAATCGGCGTCGGGCACGCGCTGCGCCTGTTTCTGCCTGGCGGCGATCCGCTCGTTGAGCTGCCGCTGCAATACCGGTAACGCCTCCAGCATGCCTTCCTCCGCCCAGCGCAACCGCTTCAGGCCGGGGGACAAGGCTTTCCCGGCCAGGGCCAAGTCTGCCTCCGCCTTGTCGATCAGCAACACATAGGCTTTTGCCAGCATCTGCATCGCGACGAAAAGCTTGTCGATCACCAGATTGCCTGAGCCATAAAACTCGCGCCGCTCCCCCGGGATCGCTTTCTGCTCAATCAAACCGGCGGCAAGCAACTGGCGCAGCAAGGTGCTGACCGAACCCTTGCTGGCCTTGAGCAGCGCGCCAATTTGCGGAGCGGACAAGGGTTCCGGATCCTTCAACAGCAACAGGCACAAAATACGCCCCGCCATGCGCGGAAAGCGGTCCTGAATCATCAGTAGGCTGAAGTCCTCAATGAACTGCAGCTCCATTTGCGTCAGATCGTCATTCATAATGTTCACTACGTATTGAACAAAATACATTATCCCGATAGCATCTAAAAAACGCAATCGGCATTTGCTGTTCGTTTTCCCGGCGCATGAATATGGCTAGCGACAAGCCCAATTCGCCGCCTTGGCAATCGAAAAGGACCCGCCCCATGACTCACCTTCAATCCCGCCCGGCGCGGCGGATTCTGCCGCTTATCGCCGCCGCTGCATTACTGGCCGTAACCGGTTGCGGCAGCATTATGCGAACCGCGTTCAAACAATCGCCGCAGATGGCGAATATTGAGCTCACCGGCCTCAAGCAGCCAGTCGAGATCCGACGGGACGATCTGGGAATTCCGTATATCGAAGCCAAAACCGACGACGATCTTTTCTTTGCCATGGGTTACGTCTCGGCCCGCGATCGGCTGGGGCAAATGCTCGGCCTGCGCGCAGCCACCCAGGGGCGACTCGCCGAGCAGGCCGGCGAAACGGCTCTGGGCCTCGATCTGTATATGCGATCGCTCGATTTTGAGCGGGCGGCCGATATCATGTGGGAGAATGCCCCCTCTGCCACGCGGCAAACTTTGCAACGCTACGCCGACGGCGTGAATGCCTATCTGGATCAGCAGCAGTTGCCGGCCGACGTCAAATTGGCCGGTTTCCGGCCAGAACCCTGGAAACCAACCGATTCGCTCTCCATCTCGGCCATCGTCAGCTTCATCCTGGCCCAGAACGTCCGTGAGGAAATCGCCTTCCTGCGGCTTGCGCAACAGGTCGGTGTGGAAAAGGCCGCCTGGCTGATGCCGATTTATCCTGACGAACCGCTGCCTTTCATGGAAGCAAGAAAACTGGCCGGGCTTGATCTCTCGGCAGTGGCCGGCCAGCTCAAGCAGCTTGATCAAGTCCAGGAGGACCTGAAGGCTTACGGTGTAACCGGCCTGGCGGCATCGGACAACTGGGCGGTGCACAAGTCCAGAACCCAAGGCGGTACCAGCATTGTCGCCAATGACACCCATCTACCCATCCTGATGCCATCGATGTGGCTGCATGTAAACCTGAAAAGCCCGAATATTGCCGCTGCTGGCGTCGCCGTTGCAGGCTTTCCCGCCATTCTGGCCGGCTATAACGGCCACGTTGGCTGGGGTGGAACCATGGTCATGGCGGATAACCAGGACATTTACCTGGAACAACTCAAGTCGATCGACGGCAAGCTGCATTACTTTTACCAGGGGCAATGGCTGCCGTGCACAGAGCGGAAGAGCCTGTTTCGCATCAAAGGCGGAAAAGAGTTAACCGAAACCCTCTACGCAACCCGGCATGGAGCGCTGATCAACCCGGCGCTCAAGTTGCCGGCCAGCGCCGACTTGCCACCGCCACACCTGGAAATCGGTTACGGGATCGCTTTCCAGACTGCGATGTTCGAGCCGGATAATTCAGTCGAAGCCAGCATCAAGCTGATGCAAGCGAAATCGGCCAAAGAGGCATTGGCATACGGCAAACAGGTGCGTTCGATTCCGATCAATCTGGTCGTGGCCGACCGCGACAATATCGGCTGGCAGGTGACTGGCCGCTATCCGGCCCGCAAAAAAGGGCTTGGGCTGCTGCCTTCTCCCGGCTGGACGGGCGAGTACGACTGGCAAGGTTTTCTCGATCCGGTTCAGCATCCATCCGCCTACAACCCGGCCGAGGGGTATATTGCCACGGCGAATAATCGCACGCTGCCAATGGACGAATCGCACCAATTGAGCGCCAGTTGGTACGGCCCGGAGCGCAGCGAGCGTATCAAGCAGTTGCTGGCCGAACGGGCCGATCACACAGCAGCAAGCAGTATTGCGATGCAACTCGACCAGCAATCGCTTTTTGCCGTCAAGCTACGTGCCTGGCTCAATGAGCCCGCCAACAGTCAGGCGTTGAAAGAAGCGATTGCCTTACTCGGGGCGGATTCGCGGAATAAAGCCAACTCAGCTCTGGCGGCATTGCAAAGCTTCGATGGCAAACTGGCAAGCCGCTCGCAAAGTGCTGCCATTTACGGCGCTTTCCTGCACAGCGCCGCTTACCGGATTTTCGGTGACGAACTCGGGCCGCGTGACAGCGACTTGTGGCACGCTTTTCTTGCCGCCAATGCGGTCAGCTACGGCGCAATCGACGACCACCTGTTGCAACGAAGCGATGAAAGCCCGTTCTGGGACGACTGCCGAACCGCGCAAAAAGAATCCAAAGCCAACATTCTCGCCTTGGCGCTGGCGGACAGCATACAACTGCTGGAGGACCAATTAGGCCAGGATCGCAGCCAATGGCAATGGGGCCAATTGCATACCTATCGCTGGCAGGTCGAAGCCAGCAAAATGGCCAAACACCTGCCGCTGGCCGAACGCACCGTGCTGGGCGCTTTGTCCGGCTACTTCGACCGAGGGCCATTTCCGGCCGGCGGCGATCACACGACGCTGAATGTGTCGTCCTACCACGTGGGTCAGAACTTCGATACCTGGTTTATTCCGGCAATGCGAATGATCGTCGATTTCAGCCGGGACGAACCGATGATCGGCATCAACAGTACCGGGCAGTCCGGCAATCCCTCCAGCCCGCATTACGATGACGCTATTCGCCCGTGGCTGGATGGGCGCTATCAGGCTTTTCCCTTGAAACGAGAGAACATAGACAAGCAATATCGGCCGGAAACCTGGCTGAAACCAAAATAGCTTGCAAGCTATGCGCCCCCTCCCGTGTCTTCACAGATAGCGCACAGCGTAGAGCCTGTTCGCAGTTTTGCTGCGCTCAGCCAATGCAGCGGAAATACGCTTGTGACACGGGACAATAGGCATGCGACACAGCAGCGATTATGAATCCTGGCCGCTCCGGGCTTGCCGGCAAGCGCGTTTTGTTGTCTGATTCACCCCATGCTGATCGATTCCCACTGCCACATCAATTTTCCCGAGCTGGCCGACCAGGCCGAGCTGTTGCTGGCGCAGATGCGCCAGAACCATGTCACGCATGTGCTGTGCGTCGCGGTCAATCTGCCGGAGCTGCCGTCGGTACTGGAGATGGCCGAGCGTTACCCGAATATCTACGCCTCGGTGGGCGTGCATCCGGATTATGAAGATACGCCGGAGCCAAGCGTGGCGCAGCTGGTCGAGCTGGCACGGCATCCGAAGGTGATTGCCATCGGCGAAACCGGGCTGGATTACTACCGGCTGCAGGGCGATCTGGAATGGCAGCGTGAACGCTTCCGCACCCATATCCGCGCCGCACGCGAGTGCGGCAAGCCGCTGATCATCCATACCCGTTCGGCCGCCGAGGACACGCTGCGCATCATGCGCGAGGAAAACGCACAGCAATGCGGCGGCGTGATGCATTGCTTCACCGAAACCTGGGACGTGGCACAGGCCGCGCTGGAGCTGGGTTTCTACATTTCATTCTCCGGCATCGTCACCTTCAAGAACGCCACCCAGATCAAGCAAGTAGCGCAGCAGATGCCGCTGAGCCAGATGCTGGTGGAAACCGACTCGCCTTATCTGGCGCCGGTGCCATTTCGCGGCAAGCTGAATCATCCAGCGCTGGTCAAGCATGTGGCGGAGCACATCGCCGATCTGCGCGGTGAATCGTTCGCCACCATTGCCGAGGCGACCACGGCGAATTTCTTCCGCCTGTTCAAGGCGGCTGCGGCATGAGTCTCGAAGTCATCGTGCTCGGTTGTGGCTCCAGCGCCGGTACGCCGGTGATCGGCTGCCGCTGCGCCACCTGCAGCTCGGATAACCCGCGCAACCGCCGCACCCGCGCCTCGGTTGCGGTGCGCGCCAATGGCACCACCTTCCTCATCGATACCGGGCCGGATTTGCGGCTGCAGGCGTTGCGCGAGCAGATCGACCGTATCGATGCGGTGCTGTACACGCATCAGCACGCCGATCACCTGAACGGCATCGACGATCTGCGCGCCTATTGTTTTCACCAGCGCGGCGCGATTCCGCTGTATGGCAACGCCTTCACCCTCAACGATATCCAGCAGCGTTTCTCCTATGCTTTCTTTCCGCCGAGCAATTACTGGGACAAACCGGTGCTGCAGGCGCACCCGGTCGAACGCGAATTCAGCGTCAACGGCGTGACGGTGACGCCGATTCCGGTGCTGCACGGCCAATGGCCGATTTACGGCTACCGCGTCGGCAATTTCGCCTACATCACCGATGTGTCGGAAATCCCCGCCAGCAGCTGGCCGCTGCTCGAAGGGCTGGATGTGCTGCTGCTCGACAGCCTGCGCCGGGTGCCGCACCCGACCCATTTCAGTTTCGAGCAGGCAGTCGATCACGCCGGGCGTATCGGTGCGCAACAGACTTACCTGATCCACATGACGCACGAGCTTTCCTACGAAGCCATGTGCGACGCGCTGCCGGGCAACATCCGTCCGGCGCATGACGGGCTGAAAATAGTGCTATAACAATGGGGCCAAGCGGGCTGCGCGGCGCATGCAGCCTGATTCCGACCATCACCACCGCACGATTGGATTTCCCATGCCGCACGATAATATCGGCCCCAGTACCGCCCACCAGCCCGACCTGAACTGGAGCCAGGTCCGCGAAACCATCCTGATGCTGGGCGTCTCGATCGGCCAGATCGAGCACGCGATGAGTGACGGTCACGATTCGGTCAAAACGCTGGCAGAGTCGTTCGCCAACATGCACAACGAACTGAAGCGGGTACGCCAGGCGGCGCAAAGCCTGTCACCGGAAATACTGGCAACGCCGGCGGTACAGGAAATTATCAGCAACTCGACGGAAGCGGCGCGCAGCACCGACAAGGCGATCATCGCCTTCCAGTTCTACGACCGGATGACCCAACGGCTGCAGCATGTGTGCGACGCGGTCGATTCGCTCGCCGCGCTGGTATCCGACCAGCGCCGGCTGTATAACCCGGGCGAATGGGTCGAGCTGCAGACGCAAATCCGCAGCAAATACACCATGGAAGAAGAACGGCTGATGTTCGACGCAATTCTGCAGGGAATGCCGCTCAAACAAGCGCTGGCACTGACCGAAGCCGCACTGGCGGCACGCAAGGCAGCGCCGGACAGCGATCTGGAGCTGTTCTAGTCGGCGACCGCCAAGCGCCGGCGCAGCGCCTGATATTCGATCCGCCCTGGCTCCAGCGCCTCCCCTCCGTCCAGCAGCACCAGCGCTTCCTGTTTGCGCCGCTGCTCCAGCAATAATTCAATCAGATTCAGCCGTGCCGGTGCCGCTGCCGGCTGTAGCTGCAGTGCGGTGTGCCACGCCGCTTCGGCGGCGGCGGGCTGTGTCAGCCGGTAGCGCACATTGCCCAGTCCGAACCACAGCTCATGCGCTTCCGGCCAGCGCGCCACTGCGGCCTGGTACAACGGAGCAGCCAGTTGATCCTGCCCTGCCTGTTCCAGCGCGATTCCCTGCTGCAGCATTGCTGCCGCACTGGCAAACACCGGTAAACGCTGCGCCGGCAACGCCAGCATTGCCCAGTTGCCACCGCGCTGCCAGCCGTTGAGGAATGGTGTCAGCTGCATGTGGCTGGCGCGCTCGCGGCCGGAATGCAGGATCATTTCTTCATTGACTGCGTCGTAACCGATCGCCAACGCATAATGCCAGCGTGGCCACCAGGAAAAGCCCGGGTTCAGCAGCACCAGCACCGGCCGGCCTGCGGCCAATTCGCGTAACAGCGCATCCAGGCTGCCGGGCAACAGGTACGGCAGCCGCTGCTGGCGACGCGTGGCGGCCTGCAGCTCGATCGCCAGACTACCCGCGCGCCCCGGCAGATAGACCTGCGGCTGCAGCTGTTGCGGCGTTACCGCCACCCCGCTGTGCGCCAGCAGCATTGCCAGCGCCGCCGGGCCGCACTGGTAGTCGTCCTGCGCGAAAAACGGCACGTCGGCAAGCTCGACCCGCTGCGGCAGATCGGCCGGCCAGTCGCCAGCGTGCGCCAGTAGCGTGG
>CALMFQ010000415.1 GCA_937863215.1 uncultured Pseudomonadota bacterium | reverse complement strand
CTGCCGGGAGTCAGATACACACTGCGGCCGTCGATCATCACCTGCATGCGGCGCGCATTCTGGTCGGTGGCGCCGTGATACGACACGATCGGCTGGCTCGCCTTGTAATAGCTGACATACATGCCCGGCACCAGCTTGAACAAGTCGGGAATGGTACGGAAACCGGATGCGGCAATCATGCCGCGGTCGATGATGGTCATCGCATTCGGCGCATCGGCCTGCGGCTGGCGCAGGCGCGAGGCGCTGAGCACCACCGGGAAATCCTGGAAATACTCGGTCTCGCTGGCGTAATCGGCAGCCATGGCCGTCTGTGCCGACAACAGCAGACAGGCGCCAAGCCGGCGCCGGGAAACGTGCTTGAACATAAAATGGTTACAGCCTGTTATGGTTTGCGGGCCGGCGCCGTGATGCCGGATTTGACACGCGCGCGATGCCGGCAAATTCTAGACAGGATGCCGCGCCACCTCAAGCCCGGCCGCCGCCGGCACCGATCCCGGCCGCACACACCGCGTTTCGCGGCTAGGATGTAACTGTCGAACCCACCGGATGCCATGCAATGAACCAGGATATGGAAACCCTGCTGCAGCGCCTGCAGACCAACGTACCGCTGTTCCACGGGCTGGATCACGGCCAGCTGATCCGGTTTCTGTCGCTCACCGGGCGTGCCGAAGTGCCGCCGCAAAACGTGGTGATCGCGCAGAACGAAACCGGCAACGAGGCTTACATCATCCTCTCCGGTCAGGCCGAGGTGTTGCGCGAGCACAAGGTGCTGGCGCGTCTCGGGCCGGGCGACATTTTCGGCGAGCTGGCGCTGCTCGACAGCCTGCCGCGCTCGGCGACGGTGCGCACCGTATCCAGTTGCGTGCTGCTGCGCTTCGACCGCAGCGATCTGGACAAGATCGCCGCGTTCTGGCCGATCATGCTGCGCAACCTGTCGCTGATGCTGGCCAACCGGCTGCGCGATACCGACGAGCTGATCTCGGTGTGGCTCAATGGCCGGCCACGCGGCTGATTGCCCATGCCAGCCTGCAGCCCAATCCCCATGCGCCCTGCAGCCGGCCTGCGCGCCGCTGCCAGAGCGGCTTGCAGGCAAGCGCCGGATCAGCCGTACAACTGCGCCAGCGTCTGCCGGAACTCCTGCTGCGTGGTAACGCGGTAGAAAATCCCCGGATAGGGAAACAGGTCGCCGATGCGGTTGCCGTCGTTGGCGTGCTCCGGATCGGTGCTCAGCACCGTCAGCCCCACCTTGTCGGCGTGCAGCGGCAGCCATTGCTGCTGTTGCGCCTGTGCACGATCCAGTCTGGCCAGCAGTTTGGCCGGCCGGTCGCGATGGCCCTGAAACGGCTCGTACGGCACGCGGAACGCTTTCGACAGCGCCAGCCCGATCGCCGCCAGGCTGACCTGATATTCATCCACCAGCACCTGCTCGATATCCAGCCCCTTGCGCCGTGCCCAGCGCGCCGCCAGTTCCAGTTCCGCCTCGGAGATCACCGCATCGACCACCAGCGACTGGTATTTGGAGCACACCGCCAGCGGCCGGTGAATGCGCTGCGCGAACGCCACCGCCATGGTTGCGCACAATTGCTGCAACCCGGCCTCGGCCGCGGCATCGAACGGCTGGCCATCGATCCGGTTGAGTAACTGGATCACGCCGAGCAGCTGCCCCGCCTCGCTGACAATCGGCGCCGCCAGCATCTGCCGGGTGCGGTAGGCAATCGCTTGATCCACCTTGTCGAAGAAATGCAACTCGGGCGAAATCGCCGCCAGCTCGGCCGTATCGTAAACATCGGCAATCCGCACCCCGCGCCGCTGGGTGGCGACAAACGCGGCAATGCTCGGGCCATCCAGCGGCAGTACCAGATCCTTGCTCGAATTGATGCCGAGCTTCACTTTCGAATACAGCGCATTGCGCTCGCGGTGCACCGCGTACAGCGTCAGACGCTCGCAGCCAAACAGGGCACAGATCGCCTGCGACAGATCGAGCATGATCTCGTCCAGATCGGCAGTGGCGTGAATGCGGTTGCTCAGCGCCTGCAGCCGATTGGCGAATGCCAGCTGCTGCTCGGTCGTCAGCGGCGCTGCGACAGTCTCAAGTTCGCTCATGATTCCGGCTCCCGGTCTGGTTCAACCCTGCCCCGCAGGCATGGCAATGCATTCAGGAAGCGCTGATTTATTCGGCGAGCGGGATGAAGTGCAAGGAGCCCGGCGCGCAGGAAGCGAGACATATCATGAGGATAGGCGAGCTTTCGAGCACCGCGCGACGCAGCAATTCGCCCGCGCAGCCAATAAATCAGCGCTTCCTTCAGCTCCAGCCGCCCACCTGCGCCCAGCGTTCCATCTGATCCAGACTATGGGCACCGCCGAACATCTCGTCGCCGACAAATACCGTTGGCAGCTCCAGTATGCCGCGCTGGAATGCAACGTCGGACATCTGGTGCAGCCGGTTCATGATTTCCTGGTTGTTGATGCCGTCGAACATTGCCGCTGAATCCAGCCCGTAGCGCTCGGCAACATTGAGAATGAAATCGGCGTCGCCGATATTGTGGTCGGTAACCCAGTAAGCCTTGAAAACGCCCAGCGCAAACTGGATGGCTTTGTCCTCGTCGTAATTCTGTTCCACCCAGTAATAGGCGCGCGCCGCGGCAATGCTGTT
>CALMFQ010000414.1 GCA_937863215.1 uncultured Pseudomonadota bacterium | reverse complement strand
ATAATTTTGTCGGTATAGGACTTTATTCTAACCCATTTGGCGTGTAATTCTAGCCCTGTAGGGCGGGTTGGCTTTACCAACCCGCGCGCTTCGAGGCCAAAATGAAGCGCCAAATTTGCGGGTTTTGCTGGCACGAGCCACGCACGAGCAAACCAACAGGCCACTTGCCTGCAAGCCTCGCCCATATTGCCCCGTAGCCATGCAGGCGCATACGTCAGCCGATTTGCTCGCTTAGCCCTTGAATCCATCCCGATGATCCGCGCAACAAAAATACCGCTCATCCTTCTGCAGCGCTTCCGATTCCGCCACATATACGCCGCACTGCGAGCAGCGTTTCATCGCTTCCGCTGGCTTGGCTGCCGGCGCTTGTTCGTCTTGCGCGGCGCTGATCTGCTTGAGCTTTTTGACCAGCAGCCACGCCACTGCGCCAAACAGCAGGAACAATAACACTCTGCCCATGTTGGCCCCGCCTCAGTCGGCTGCGCCGGAGACCGGCTTTTTCTGGATGAATTCGATCTTGTAGCCGTCCGGGTCTTCGACGAAGGCGATGACGGTGGTGCCGTGCTTCATCGGCCCGGCTTCGCGCGTGACCTTGCCGCCGAGTTTGCGCACTGCGTCGCAGGCCTGGTAGGCGTCGTTGACTTCGACGGCGATGTGGCCGAAGCCGTTGCCGAGGTCGTAGCTTTCGCTATCCCAGTTGTGCGTCAGTTCCAGCACTGCGGATTCGCTCTCGGCACCGTAGCCGACGAAGGCGAGGGTGAAGCGGCCGTCCGGGTAGTCCTGCTGGCGGATCAGCTGCATGCCGAGCACCTGGGTGTAGAAATCGAGCGAGCGTTGCAGATTGCCGACTCGCAGCATGGTGTGGAGGATGCGCATCGAGAGTCTCCTAGATCAAATGGTAGTCACCGCCATTTTGCCGCAGTTCGGCGCGCGCGGCGCGGTAGTCGGGGTAAAGTTTTGCCACGTGGGCCCAGAAGCGCGGCGAGTGGTTCATTTCGTGCAGGTGCGCCAGTTCGTGGATGATGACGTAGTCGATCAGGTGCGCCGGGGCCTGCACCAGCCGCCAGTTGAGGCGGATTTCACCCTTGCTGTTGCAGCTGCCCCAGCGGGTGCGGGCGCCGCTGAGCAAGAGTTTCGCCGGTTGGGTGTGCATCAGCGGTGCCAGTGCCTGCAGGCGGGCGAGGAAATGGCTGCGTGCCTGTTGCCGTAGCCAGCGTTCCAGCGCGTGGGCGATCTGTTGGCGGTCGTGCGGGTGCGGCAGGCTCAGCCAGAGCTGGTTTTCCTGCATGCTGATACGGATTTTCGCCGCCGGCATCAGCACCAGTTGCAGCGGCTGGCCAAGCAGGCGCAGTACGCTGCCGTCGCCCAATGGTTCGGCGTCGGGCTCGGTCGGGCGGCTGGCGAGCTTGGCGCTGATCCATGCGGCGTGCTGGCCGAGGATGTCGTGAATGCTGCTGAGGCTGGCGCGTAGCGGGGCGGCGACGCTGAGACCGTGGCGGTCGATGCGCAGGCCGATGGATTTGCGCCGCGCGCTGCGCTTGAGGGTGTATTCGATCGATTCCCCGGCCAGCAGCAGGCGGTGGCGTTCCGTCTGGATTGCCGGGCCGGGGAGGTTGCGCGCCATCGGGCTGGGATTACGGGTTGTCGATGATGTACTTGACCGCATCGCGCAGATTGGCGAATACCAGCGTGCCTTGCGGCAGTTCGCCGGTGTCGCGGGTTTTTTCGCCCTTGCCGGTGAGCACCAGAATCGGTCGTCCGCCCATGGTTGCAATGGCTTGCAGATCGCGCAAGCTGTCGCCTACGCCGTAGACGCCTGTCAGCCGCACGCCAAAGCGCTGGCTGATGTCTTCCAGCATGCCGGTAGCCGGCTTGCGGCAGTTGCAGTTGTCGTTGGCAGTATGCGGGCAGAAAAACAGCGCATCGACGCGGCCGCCGCACTGGGCCAGCTGGCGATGCATTTTTTCATGCATCGCGTTCAGCGCCGACATGTCGAACAGCCCGCGCCCGATGCCGGACTGGTTGGTGGCGACCACCACCTTGTAGCCGGCCTGATTCAGGTTGGCGATGGCTTCCAGACTGCCGGGCAGCGCTTGCCATTCATCCGGGTTCTTGATGAATTCGGCGCTGTCGTAATTGATCACGCCGTCACGGTCGAGAATCACAAGTTTCATGCCGCTGCCCATGGTCGTTATGCTGCCAGTCGCGAAATGTCGGCCACGCCGTTGAGCAGTTGCCCCAGCTGTGCCAGCAGGTTGAGGCGGTTCTGGCGCAGCAGCGGTTCGTCGGTCATCACCATCACGTCTTCAAAGAAGCCATCCACCGGGCCGCGCAGCGCCGCCAGCGCTTTCAGTGCATCGGTGTAATCACCGTTGGCCAGATGCGATGCCACCACCGGGCGCGCCAGGCTCAGCGCTTCGAACAGCACTTTTTCGGCATCTTCCTGCAGCAAGGCGAAGTCCGGCTCGCCAGCTGCCACTTCGGTTTTCTTCAGGATATTGCTGATGCGCTTGTTGGCTGCCGCCAGTGCTTCGGCTTCCGGCAGGGCGCGGAATGCGCGTACCGCTTCAACCCGTGGCAGCACCTGGTCGATGCGGCGTGGCTTCTGCGCGATGACGGCTTCGACCACGTCGGCAGCGAAATCGCGGCTGGT
>CALMFQ010000413.1 GCA_937863215.1 uncultured Pseudomonadota bacterium | reverse complement strand
ATCCATCGCGGGCTGGAGCTGCGCCCGGATACCGTGCTCAAGCTGCTGCAGGCGGTCGATGCATTCCGCAAACCGCAGCGCTTTGGCGACCTGCTCAACGCCAGCATCGCCGACAGCCGTGGCCGGCCGGGATTCGAACAGCGGCCGTTTCCGCAGGCCGACCGGCTGCAACTGGCACTGGCAGCCGCCAACAGCGTCGATGCCGGCGCCATCGCCCAGGCACAGAGCGATAAAACACGCATTGCCGATGCCATCGCCAGCGCCAGACTTCACGCCATCGCCAAAGCAGTGCACAATTTCGCCCACGCCCCGGAAGACGGATCGCTATCATGCTGAAAACATTGCTGGTGTGGCTGATCAACGCCGCCAGCCTGCTGCTGGTGGCGCAACTGGTTCCCGGCATTGCCATCGACGGCTGGCTGCGGGCAATGGTGGCAGCGCTGGTGCTCGGGCTGGTCAATCTGCTGCTGCGGCCGCTGTTGCAATTACTGGCATTGCCGATCACGCTGCTGACATTCGGTGCGTTCGCGCTGGTGATCAACGGTCTGTGCTTCTGGTTGGTGGCCAATCTGCTGCAGGGTTTTGCCGTCCACGGCTTCTGGGCGGCTTTCTGGGGTGCGCTGGCGTACAGCGTGATTTCCTGGGCGGTCGGCACGCTGCTGCTGGGTGAGCGCCGCTGAGCGTCGGCGGGCACCGCGCAGCAATCTGTTCAATACACGAATTCAAGCCCTGGAGCCACATACGGCTCGGGCGACAACGGACAACAATGAGTCAACTGAAAATTCCCGCCGTGCTGATGCGCGGCGGCACCAGCAAGGGTTTGTTCTTTCGCGCCGATTCGCTGCCGCAGAACGCCGAACAATGTAACCGCATCCTGCTGCGCGCCATCGGCAGCCCCGATCCCTACGGCAAGCAGATCGACGGTATCGGCGGCGGCACCTCGTCAACCAGCAAGATCGTCATCGTCGGCAAATCGGAACGCCAGGATGCCGATATCGACTACCTGTTCGGCCACGTCGCCATCGGCGATGCGCTGATCGATTACTCCGGCAATTGCGGCAACCTCACCGCCGCTGTAGCGCCGTTTGCAATCGAGGAAAAGCTGGTGCCGGCCACCGAAGGCATCACCACGGTGCGCATCTGGCAGGCAAACATCGACAAGCGCATCGTCGCCCATGTACCGGTGCGTAACGGCCAGCCGGTAGTGGAAGACGAATTCCGGTTCGACGGCGTGGCCTTCCCTGGCGCCGAAATCAAGCTGGAATTCCTCGACCCGGCCGGCGGCAGTTGCGGCAAGCTGTTTCCGAGCGGCAACAAGACCGACACGCTCGACATCCCCGAATTCGGCAAGCTGAAAGTGACGCTGATCGATGTCGGCAATCCGACGGTATTCGTCAAAGCCAAGGATCTGGGCCTGAGTGGGCACGAAATGCCGGAGCAGATCAACCATAACCCCGAGCTGTTGCGCCGGTTCGAGCTGATCCGCGCCCACGCCGCAGTGGCGATGGGGCTGGCGGAAACACCGCAACAGGCCAGCGCCGAACGCCCGGCAACGCCGAAAATCGGTTTCGTCGCCAAACCGGCCGATTACAGCAGCAGCGCCGGCAAAGCCATTGCCAAGAGCGATTACGATCTGGCAGCGCGCATTGTCTCGATGGGCAAGCTGCACCACGCCTACACCGGCACCGGCACGATTGCGCTGGCTGTGGCCGCCAGCGTCACCGGCACCGTGGTGGCGCAAACGCTGGGCAAGGCGCTGAGCGAAGGCCGTGAACTGCGCTTCGGCCAGCCGTCCGGCATTACCGTGATGGGCGCCGAAGTCAGCGGCAAAGGCAACGACTGGCAGGTAGCCAAGGTGGTAATGAGCCGCAGTGCACGCCGGCTGATGGAAGGCTTCGCACTGGTGCCGCAGGCCCCGGTAGCGGCACCGCTAGCCGCCGAGCCGGCCAAACCGGCGATCTGGGACGAGGCCACTTCGGAGGCGGAGTTCGCCGAACGGGCTGCAGCCGAGGCCGCTGCGGCAGCCGAACAGGGCGATAAAAAGGTGCGCAGCAAACGACGACGCGACAAGGGCAAGAAGAAATCCGCCGATACTCCGGCCGAGCGCGCCCCAGACCCG
>CALMFQ010000412.1 GCA_937863215.1 uncultured Pseudomonadota bacterium | reverse complement strand
TGCCGGGTGCAGATCAACGATGTGCGGCTACATGTGGCGGCAGCCAACAGCTACTTTTACCCGGACGTGCTGGTGCATTGCGGCGGCGCAACAGCCTCCGACAAAGGTCTGAGCGAAGCGCGGCTGGTAATCGAAGTGCTGTCGCCGTCCACCAGCAGCGTTGACCGCGGCCGCAAGTTCCGCGCCTATCGCCAGCTCGAATCGCTGCTCGAATACCTGATCGTCGACACCGAACAACAGCAAATCGATGTCTACCGCCGCGCCGAAGCCGGCGACTGGCTGTACCACGCCTACAATGCCGGCGAGCTGGTCCAGCTGAGCGGCATAGCCGGCAGCATTGCCGTAGCCGACATCTACGCCGACAGCGGTGTGCCGGAACAACCGCCGCTATGGCTGGTATCCGAGCCGCAAACCAACGAATACCGGGCGTAACCCGCCGTTACGCCGAAAAACAGAGAGAAACCGAATCATGAAGTGGGAAGTCGTTATCGGTCTGGAAGTGCACACGCAGCTTTCGACCCAATCGAAGATTTTTTCCGCCGCCTCCACCGCCTTTGGTGCCGAACCTAACCGCCAGGCCTGCGCGGTGGATATCGCGCTGCCGGGCGTGTTGCCGGTGCTGAATCGCGGCGCGGTGGAACGCGCCATCCAGTTCGGTCTGGCGATTGGCGCCAGGATCAACCGCAAATCGATTTTTGCGCGCAAGAATTACTTCTACCCGGACCTGCCGAAGGGTTACCAGATCAGTCAGTTCGAGCTGCCGATTGTTGAAGGCGGCACGCTGACGATTCAGGTCGGCGATTACGAAAAAACCATCAACCTGACCCGTGCGCATCTGGAAGAAGACGCCGGCAAATCGCTGCACGAAGACTTCCACGGCAGCACCGGCATCGATTTGAACCGTGCCGGCACGCCGCTACTGGAAATCGTCTCGGAGCCGGAAATGCGTTCGTCGGCCGAAGCCGTGGCTTACGCCAAGGCGCTGCACGGGCTGGTGACCTGGCTCGGCATCTGCGACGGCAATATGCAGGAGGGCAGCTTCCGCGTCGATGCCAACGTTTCGGTGCGCCCGCTCGGCCAGAAGGAATTCGGCACCCGCCGCGAGATCAAGAACCTCAACAGCTTCAAGTTCCTGCAGCAGGCGATCGACTACGAAGTGCAGTGGCAGATCGAGCAGATCGAGGATGGCAACAAGATTGTCCAGGCCACCGTGCTGTTCGACCCGGCCAGCGGCACCACGCGCATGATGCGCACCAAGGAAGACGCGCACGATTACCGCTATTTCCCCGACCCGGATCTGTTGCCGCTGCACGTCAGCGACGAGTGGATCGAACGTGTCAAAGCCGGCCTGCCGGAGCTGCCGTCGGCGAAAAAAGCCCGTTTCAGCGAACAATACGGCCTGTCGGCCTACGATGCAGGCGTGTTGACCAGCAGCAAAGCCATGTCGGGCTATTTCGAAGCCGCCGTCGGTGCTGGCGCCGAAGGCAAAGCCACCGCCAACTGGCTGATGGGCGAAGTCTCGGCCACACTCAACCGTGATGAAAAAGACATTGGCGACTGCCCGATTGCCCCCGCATCGCTGGCCGGCCTGCTCAAGCGCATTGCCGATAACACCATCTCCAACAAGATCGCCAAGGAAGTGTTCGCGGCGATGTGGGCGGGAGAAGGCGAAGCCGATGCGGTGATTGAGGCCAAGGGCCTGAAACAGGTGACCGACAGCGGCGCCATCGAGAAAATCATCGATGAAGTGCTGGCAGCCAATGCCGCAATGGTCGAGGAATATCGCAGCGGCAAGGAAAAAGTCTTTGGCGCGCTGGTCGGTCAGGCAATGAAGGCCAGCAAGGGCAAGGCCAATCCGGCACAAGTGAATGAACTGCTGAAAAAGAAGCTCAGCAGCTAAGCCACTATCTGCAACTCAAAAAGCCGGCTGTCGCAAGCCGGCTTTTTCACTCTTTATTTAGGATTCAACATGAGCACTTTACCCCCCTGCCCGCAATGCCAATCGGCCTACACCTACGAGGACG